>JAKIYB010000275.1 GCA_022708765.1 Armatimonadota bacterium
GATGTCGAGAGCGGCTTTCTGAGCATGGAACAGTCGCTTGAGCAGGAAGAAGCCGGCTTTGCCGGGCTCAAGATGGGGACGATCGTTACCGGCACCATCGAGCGCATTGACGAACATGGCGCGCTGGTGAATGTCGGGGCGAAATCGGAAGGCCTGATTCCCCCCGAGGAACTGGGATCGCGTAAAGATGAGCCATTGAGCGTGGGCGACGAGATTGCCGTCTACGTGATGGACAACGGCGCGCGCGATGGAAACATCATCCTGTCGAAGAAGAAGGCCGACTACGAGAAGGCATGGACTCACCTCATTCAGGCGTTCGAGGAGAACGAGACGCTCACCGCCATGGTGATTGATCGCGTCAAAGGCGGCTTGGTGGTGGACCTTGGCGTGCGCGGCTTCCTGCCCGCCTCCCACGTCGTCACGAAAAATGTCCACGCACTCGACCGCTTCGTCGGGCAGTCCATCACGCTGAAGGTGATCGAAGTGGATCGCCACCGCAAGCGCGTGGTGGTGTCGCAGAAGAAGGCGGTGGAAGAAGAGCGCATGGCGCGCCGGTCACAGACCATCGCCACTCTGGAAGAAGGACAGATTCGCCGTGGTATCGTGCGCCGTGTCACCGATTACGGCGCGTTCGTGGACCTGGGCGGCATTGACGGCCTCCTCCACGTGACCGAGATGTCCTGGGGCCGCGTCGGCCATCCGTCGGACATTGTCAAACCCGGGCAGAAGATTGATATCATGGTGCTGAAATATGATCCCGACCAGGAGAAGATCTCCCTCGGGCTCAAGCAGATCCTGCCGGATCCCTGGCAGCACATTGACCAGTTCTATCAGGTCGGCGACGAGGTGGATGGCCAGATCACTCGCCTGGTGCCCTTCGGCGCCTTCGTGGCGCTCGATCACGGCATCGAAGGCATCATCCCGCTGAGCGAAATGGCCGAGCGCCGCATCGCCAAACCGGAAGAGATCGTCTCCGCGAACCAGAAGGTGCGCGTGAAGATCGTCAACATCCGTCCCGGCGAGCGCCGCATGACCCTTAGTCTGCGCCAGGCCGAACAGTTCGAAGAAGGCGAGATGGAAGAAGGCTACACGCCGCGCCGCGCCGCCGCCGGCACTATGACCATCGGCGAGATGCTTGGCGACGTCTTCACCGAGCAGGTGGACGACGAGGAATACGCGGACGTGGATGACCTTGATGAGACCATCGAGGTTGCCGAGGACGCGGATGTCGCCGAAGTCGAAGATACCGTTGAGGACGTGGCGGCGGAGTCGGCCGATCAGGTTGCCGACGAGGACGAGCAGGCATGATTATCGGGCTCACGGGAGGCATCGCATCCGGCAAATCGCTGGTCGCCGCGTGCCTCCAGGAGCTCGGTGTCCCCGTGATTGATACCGACGAAATCGCCAGGCAGGTAGTGGCCGCGGGCCAACCTGCCTGGCAGCGTCTCAGGGAGTTGTTCGGTCCCGACTGTTTCCTGCCTGATGGCGCGCTCGACCGCGCCGCCGTCGCCGCCCGCGTCTTCGCGGACCCCGATGCCCGCCTGGCGTTGGAGGCCATCACCCATCCCGCCATCTTCGCCGAGGTTGAGCGCCGCGTCGCCACCCTCCGCGCCGCCGGCGATCCGCCGCTCATCGTCGTCGTCGTTCCCCTCCTCTACGAGGTGGGTGCCGCCGACCGCTTCGACGCCGTGGTCACCGTGTATGCCACCCCCGAACAGCAGCGCGACCGGCTGCGCCGCACCCGCGGCTATACCGACGCGCAAATTAATGCCCGCCTCGCCGCGCAGCTTCCCGTCGCCGAAAAGCGCGCCCGCGCCGACTACATTCTCGACAACACTGGTGACCGCCGATACCTGCGCCCGCGTCCGCGCGCTGGTAGCGGCACTCCATGCTCGCGTCTGAGACATCGCTCGCTTCGCCCGTGTGCGCCGCCTTCCCGATATCCGACAGCCTTCGTTGACACATGATAGCTTGCCAAGGCGCGGGGCACTTGGTATAATGCCTTGAGAGCCGTTGGGTCTCGAATAGCCAACGAGTGTTGTCCCCCCCAATCGCACTCCAAGCCGTGGAATAAAACAAGGAGCCGTGCCTGTGATGAGTCGGGGAATTGCATCAGCCACCCGGCGTGTGAGCTTCGCCACGCTCATCATCGCCTGCCTAATTTCCGTGCTGTCGTTGAGCTGGGGCTCGCTGACGGCCGGTTCGCGATTGGCGCCCGTACTTGGCCCGTCGGCCCGCGCGTCGCTTGCCGGCAGCCGTGCGATTACGCCGGGCCTGCTCAACCTCACCCACTCGCCCGCCGCGGAGCGGATGCCGGCGTGGTCGCCCAACGGGCAGCTTATCGCCTTTACCTCTGACGGGGTGGATACTAATGGCGACGGGCGCATTGATACCGTCGGTGGCGCGCGCGCGCTCTATACCATGCGGGCGGACGGCAGTGGCCTGGAACGTTACCCCCTGACGACCGGCGCGGTAATCGCGCTGGCCTGGGATCCCAGCGGCGATGCCATCTATCTGGCCGTCAACACGAATGGCGCCTATACCATTTCCCGCATGATACTGGCGACGAAAACCGCCACCCAGATTTACGCTGCCCCGGGTGCCATCACATCGCTGCGCGCCGCCGCCAGCAACCAGGCGCTCCTCTTCGATATGCTGGGCACTGACGGCCGCACGGATGTCTATCTGCTGCCGCTCGCGCCCGCCGGCGCACAAGCGCAACAGCTCACCGCCCGCACCGGCAATAACCGGCAACCGGTCTTTTCGAATGACGGCACGGCGATCATCTTCTCCTCCAATCGCGGCGGACGCTGGCGCCTCTACCGCATGAGCTTGGACGGCGGCAATGTCACCCAGCTCACCACCGGCGGGAACGGCGATGACACCCAGCCCTGCCAGACCGCTGACGGACAACTCGTGTTCGTCACCACGCGGCCAACGGTCATCGGTGATATCCGCGCCGAGAACAATATCTGGGTGATGACCTACGGGCAGGAAGGCACCGGCACGCCGGCGATTACCCCGGTGGCGCGTTTCTTCTCTGACCCGGCGGACGCCTCCGCGCAGACCGCGCCCGCGCCGCGCCCCGGCCTTGCCCAGCGTGACCAGATGCTCTTTGTCTCTGACGCATCCGGTAACGAGGAGATCTTCCTCGGCTCCGTCACCGACGACGAAGCGCCATATATTACCGAACCGCCGACGGTAACGCCGAAAGTCACGGCGCCGGGCGGCACGGTGACGATTTCCGTGCCGGTGCTGGATCAGGGCACCGGTGTCCGTGGCGTCTGGCTGCAGATCAAGGACCCCGATACCGCTGCGACGGACATTCGCGGTGAGTCGCATGTGCTTACCGTCCGCAACGCCAACGGATACAACCTGCCGGTGGAGTTCGGGCCGTTCAATCCGACGAACAATACCTACCTCGATTTAACTCTCGCCACCAGCCATCCCGGTCACTACGCGCGCGCTGGCGCCACGCGCCTCTTCACCGATGAAGGGCAGGGGTACCCGAATGTGCCCACGCACTGGGTGCGCATGTATGATGACGGCACGCATGGTGACCTGGCCGCCAACGATGATGTCTACACCTGTCAGTGGACAACGCCGGCCATCGCGAGCGACTGGTTCTTTGACGTCATCACCGAAGACACCATGGGCAAAGCCGTGGATGTCACCAGCGCCGTGCATGGCAATCGCCGGCGTTTTGACAACGTCGGCGGCTGTTCTACCGCCGTCTTCACCGGTTCCCGGCGCATTCTGCTGGTGGATGAGTATCTGGACGGGCAGCGCTTCCTTAGTATGGGCCTGCCGCCGGTATCGCCGAATTATGACGCGGTGGCCTACCTGAACAGCCCTTACTATTTCATGGGGGAGAAGGATACCACAACGGCGCCAACGCCCTTCGCGCCGGGCAGCGAGTTCGGTGGCGCCGATATCTGGCGCGTGCTGGCGCGCGGCCCGCTGCCGGAGACGACGCTGCAGTCCTACCTGCCGGCGGTCGTCACCCAGCCGTCACCCGCCGACGGCACAACCTCGGTGACCGTGCGCCACGCCAACAAACTGGTGGTCTGGGCGGCGCCCTCGTCCTGGAATCACCTTATCGGTCCGGCGACCGGCGGCACCGGCTCGCTGCTCGATACCGACGTGCAGACCCGGGTGGCGAACTTTGTCAACAATGGCGGCCGCCTCCTCGTCATCGGGCCGGACCTGGTTTCCGGGCTCACCGCGAACGGCACGAAGGCGAACACCTTCGTCACCAGCACTCTCGCCGCCAAGCTGCTGAAAACGTCGCTGACCTTCACCGGCACCGGGCAGGCCTGGACACAACGTGAACCGCATTCGCTCATTAATGAGGCCGGCGGCTACTGGTATGGGTACGCGCTGCCACAGCCGCGCTGGGCCTCCATCGCCGCCGATGGCACGCATTCACGCGGCGCCTCGATGCGCAACGACAATCCCAGCCAGTATCTCGGCTACGACGCGGTAGCCGGCACCGCCGCCGGCTCGATCTGGGATCACCTGGATAACCTGACGGACAGCAACGGCGGCATCTGCGCCTGTACGTTCCTTACCGGCTCCTCGCGTGTTGCGCACACGCATGGCACGCGCGGCACGGGCGACACGTGGGACGTGGTCTCAACCTCGAAAGATACGTTCACCAATGGCGGTCGGATGGTCTTCTGGAGTTTTGGCTACGAGCATGTCACCCAGAATACCGCCAACTCCCTCACGCTGGATACCATGGAATGGCTGCAGGACGGCTCCGTCTCCGGCACGGTAGCGCGGCTCAATGACATGCAGCCGCTGGCGGGCGCGCTGGTCACGATCAACGAAGTGACGACCATCGCCGGCACGCCGCCGATTGAACGCCTGACGCCGGTAGGCGCCGGCCGCACCGACGCGCAGGGGCGCTACCTCATTCGCGGCATTCGCCCCAAGGCGAATTACCGCCTGGTGGTGATGGCCAACGGTTACTTCGGCACGACAGCGAAAGATATCGTCGTGCCCGGCGGCGTCAACACCAGCGGGGATGTCACGAATTTCTTCCTCACCCGCGACATCAACCCGGCTATCCTCTGGGGCTATGCCATGCAATCGAGCACCCCGGTGGTCGGGGCGACGGTGAAGGCAGTGCCGGTGGGCGGCACGGGTGAGGTGACGACGACGACGGACGCCAATGGTCGTTATGAGTTCACTGAATTGCTGACCGGCGCCTACAGCGTCACCGCAACCCATCCGACGACGCAGCAAACCGCGACGGCGACGCCAAATCCCGACCTGAAGGCGGGGGAGACACGGCGCGCCGATATCGTCTTTACCGCCGCCGTGCCCACGCCGCGCACGCTGGCCGGCACGGTCAGCGGGGCGGGCGTGCCCATCGCCGGCGCTATCGTCGCGGTGAAGAACAACGGCCAACTGGTCGCGACGTTGACCACGGACCTGAACGGCGCGTTCTCCGTTGCCGATCTGGCGGCAGCCACCTACACACTGGAAGTGTCCGCGCCGGGCTTCATGAGCCTCACGCGCGCAGTGGTCTTCGATCCGACCGCCGGCCTGACGATCACCCTGGAACTGACGCCGCTGTCGAACGATCCGGGCGTCGGGCGTATCTCCGGGCGCGTCTACGATAACGCGACCGGCGGCGCGCTCGGTGGCGCAACCATCGAGCTGCTGGTTGGCGCCACGGTGAAGGCGACGCAGACGACGACCGCCGTCTTCCAGACCGGCACCACTATCTTCAACTTTGATTTCGCTATCGCCAGCGGTGCCTATCAACTGCGCGTGCGAAAGGATGGCTATCGCACGCAAACCCGTACCGTTGACCTGGCGCCCGGCGGATCGGTGGTTAACCTGGAATTTCGTATGGAACCGCTGTTGAACCTGGGCACCGGAGTGATCCTCTTCTCGCTGCCGGGCGATTACAGCGCGCAGACCACGGCGGCGATTTTCGGGCTCACCCCCACCACCGACGGCCCGCTGCTTGACCGACTCGCCACCTACGACACCGGCAACCGTCTCTATTCTTACTACACGGCGACGAATAAACTGGCGATCCTGCCCGGCCGCGCGTACTGGAGCCGGCTGGATACGCCGCTCACCGTCACCATGGAAGCCCAGCCGGTGGATGCCACCCAGCCGTACCAACTGCTGGTGCAGCGCGGGTGGAACCTGATCAGCAATCCCTTCCCCTTCACGGTGGACCTGTACGAGTGCGGGCTGCAGGTGGATGCGTCCCCGCAGCGCACCTGGGCAAACGCCGTCGAGAGTGGACTGGCGGGCAACGCCGTCTATACCTGGAGCGGGCGCGAATACCTGCCCAGCACGATGCTGCAGCCCTATAAAGGCTACTGGGTCTTCATCGGC
>JAKIYB010000276.1 GCA_022708765.1 Armatimonadota bacterium
ACCGCTTGCGTCACGGTGAAGGTGCGACTGTCGCTCCAGGCGCCGGCGTTGCCCGCGCCATCCACCACCCGCACCCGCCAGGTATGCCCGCTGACGTTCAGCCCGACCAGCGGCGTGTAAGTACAGACGGTACCGGCGGAATATATCACCGTATCGATATCGACTTCATACCGCAAGATGCCGCTGGGATCATTGACCGGACCCCAGGTGAACATGGGATAGTCAGTCGCCACGTTGGCGCTGTTTGCGGGGCTCTGCAACACCGGCGCACCCGGAGCAATCGTATCCGGGGTGTGGGTGACGTTATTGGCCCAGGCGATGGTGATGCCGGCCACCGGCGTCGAGGTCATCCCGCCGCTATAATCCGTGGTGGCCGACCGCCAGGCGAGGACCGAGGGCGGGTCCATCCCCAGCACGCCGGCCGGTTCAAAGAGCCACTCCTCCGTGGCGCTTCCCACCGTGCCGGGGAGTCTGGCCAGGTAATAGCCGCTGCCTTGCAATGCAAACAGGTAGGTAGCGTGATATTGTTTCTTCCAAGTCGTCGTGTTGACCGTATAGCCTCGGAAACACGGTTTATTCGTGTCGATGACCGGAGTACCCGACTGGTAACGCGCGAATGGATGATGCACCCCATCGCGATCGGTCAACATTTGTGACACATACTTCGCCGGCACGCGCTCATAGTCGCCATTGGCCCATGCCGGTGCCCCGGTGACGGTCACCCGTGAAATATCTGAGCCTTTGCGTAGATCGCCTTGCGGATTATCCGCATATGGCAGGTCGTCACTGCCGGGGTACAAGGTGCGCGCCACAGTGGTCGGGAAGGTTTCGTTGGCAATCTCCACCCCGTTTTTCGTCGCCGTATAGCCCGTCGGCGTGATAGTGATGACCCGGGGGACACCGTCCACGGTATAACTGATCTGTACGGTATCCGTCCCCGTTTTCGTCACCGAGTAGTTGGCCGGTTTCTGATCGCGTATATAGGGTGTGAATAGGGTCACGTTGGTCCGGCCCGGGAATTTCACCCGCACATATTGGCGATCATTGAACCGCTCGCTGTCAGCATCGTCCGGCATGCTGAAATCGGGTATGCGCCAGTGGCCAAGCACGGCTTCCGTCGGGGTGTCACTGATGTTGTGGATGTCGACATCCACGGATGGTCCGACATCGGTGATGCCATGCGCTTGATAGGTGAGCGGATACAGATTCATCCAGTCGTGCCCGCGGAAGGTAAAGGTGTTGCGGCCAGCCGCCAGCGCCCCGACCTGCAGCGCGGAGGGCCCGGTCACCAAATCGCACCCATCCCGGAATGCCGGCGTGCTCTGCGTGCTGTCCGGCAAGGTCACGGCGCCCTCGGTCTGCAACCAGAACGTCGACATATACGGGCCATCCTGGTTGCCGGTATCCCGGATATAGATCACCGGCGCCTCGGGGTCCACACTGAGCTGGCAAATCTGCCGGTCCCAGGATTCATTTTGGGACGCACTATATAAGGTGCTCTTTGAATAGCTGCCGTATCGCAATTCGCCGGTTGCCGCGACCGTATCATTATACAATGACCAGGGATCGTAGAGCGTGCTGTCAAAACCATCGGCATTCCATGTGCTCATGGCCGGACTCACCACATTGGCATACAAGGGATTACCTTCCGCTGCTGACCACGCAGTGCCATACGTCGTCTCCTTAGTGACCAGCGGTTTCCCCAGGGCATCAATATGCACAGCCCCACTTCCACTGCCGCTGCGATGCTGGTTAAAGAACGAGCCATTGGTGATCCAGACGCCGGTCTCAAACGGCGTATGCGGCCAGGCGCGGTGCATCGTCATATTGCCTGGAAAATTGGCCAGTTTCGGAAACGGATACGGCGTCTGCTTCGTCTGATAATCTACCATCTTCGGCAAGGGAGGGGTGAGATAGGTAGATTGCCCATTCTCTGTCCAGGCCCACATCAAGTATTGCGACAAGAGCGGGTCCAGATAACGAAATGTTCCGCTCAATATCGCCACTGCGGGATGGCCGTTGCCAGCCCCACCGTTTCCGACCGCAATCGGCGACCGCACGTTCAAATAGCGCGGATCCTTCACCCCGGTGCGATTGAGTAGGAAGTAGGCGTAATTGCGCAGGCGCGGGTCGCGCGCATATTCATCGGTAAAGCTCGCGGGGTTGGTATAACTTTTATATTGCAGGCTTTGCAGATCGGCCAGGGTCGGCGTGATGCCGGCCAGCGTCGCGTACCCGGTGGAAGTATTTTGTGCGCCAAAGCGGCCGATATCATTGGTTAACTGGATCAGGGTTTGGCTATTCGGGCGATCGAGGTATTGCGCCGTATCCGTCCAGGTGGGGTAACGGACAATGCCGGCGAACCGTGCCGCGTTGATGTCCGCCTCCATCGTCCCACCGCCGTGCCCGACGTTCGTACCCGCATTCCAGTAGCAAATGCGATCTTCATCAAAGACATGGTGCAGGTGAAAACTCAATAGCTTTTTAATGTCGGCGTACTGTTGATCGGTGAGCACACCGCCATTGCTTTGCTTGCCGCTGCCCAGATAGCTGTCAATAATATTGAAATCACTGCTGGCATATCGTTCGTAGGTATACTGCATCAGCGCATAGCTACTCTTATAATCGTGCGTGCGCGCCTTTTCAAGCAGTGCCGTGAGGACAGGGATTCGTTGGGTAAGATAATTCGTCACGAGTTGCCGTTTATCGGCAGCAAGCACCGTGCGCCAATACGCCAGGAAATCCCAATCCCCCATATCGACCAGGTTTTGCCGGGCAAGCTGTTTATTCTTCTCCACGATCTCCGGGTAAGTCCATTGCCCATCCATCCCGGGCGGATCCGGCCAGGTGGAACCATAACTCTGCGCGTCTTCAATGCGGGCGGCGCCGCACGCATAGCGTGACCAGTCGTCCCAGGGTTTCGAACGGTATTCTAATGTCAGGTTGTTGACATTCGGCTCGATATCGCTATTCTGCCCCAGCCAGACAAAGTACGAACCCGACGTCATATTCATGGTGAATTTAATGCCCAGAACGGGACTGGTGCGATTGGTGATGCCTTGATAGGAATAATTTTCCAGGTAGCGGACAATGGGCTCAGAGACATAATAATTCCCCGGACCAAATGTGCAGCCATCCAACCAGGCGGGTAGGTGCTGTGTAAATTGCGCTTCGCCTGGCCCATATGTTCCATTCCAGCCGGTGATCTCTCCTGATGCACCGTTCAGCAATCCAGCCACGGGAGAGGCGCCGGCGCCCCCGGCGTTGAATGCGTAAATGGCATCTCCCACTCTGTTCCATTCTTGCCATGGTTGGATGCCGCCAAGTAACAAGCAATATCTGGTCAGCAAACCGCCACTGTGGTGGAATGCCAGATAATATCTCCCCAAGGTTATACCGGGAATAAATTCCGCCCAGGCGTCATGCTCAAAGAGATTCCCTTCGCCTTCCCCATAAAAGCTAAGCACATGATGAGGTATAGTCGGGCCGGGGCCGGATGGCCACATGATATCATAGCTTTCGCCAGGATGATCCGGCAGCGTCACCCCCTGCGTATACTCAGGCGCGTTAAGCCACGTTGAATTCGATCCCGACCGCCACCGGGTTGCGCGCCAGGGGGTGGGCTTGAAGAGATTCAGGTCCAGGAACCAATCATTAACGCGTCCCGTTTTTTGCGCAATCTTGACAAACTGCTCATCAGCATACAGAGTGATTTCATAGATATACGGATCAGGATGCTCGGGCTGATTGGTGCCGATAGAGAGGCGCACCGTGGTCTGGAACGGTCCATCCTCGACGAGTTGGCTGCTGAAGGACGTGAAGCTCCACGCCGTGCGCGTGTTGCCCCAGGAATCGGATGCCGGCACCACCAGGCTGCGAAAATCGGGCCGTCCCGCCCATTCTCCATCGGGATATTGCACGCCGATGACCGGGGTCGGCACGCGCCAGGGGGTGGTGGTAAGGGCACCGGCTTTCAGCGTCTTCGGCACGCGCACGCCGCAGAGTCCATTGGTGATTTCGTAGAAGGTGTCGACGCCATTGGGCATCACGGTATCCGTGGTCCCCAGTGTCTGCGTCGTCACGGTCACCGGGTGCACCACCCCCGCCCGCGGGTCGGCGACGTTGGTAACGGAAAACGTGCGGCTGGCCTGCCCCCCGGTAAAGTCGGCGCGCAGTATCGCGCGCAATTTATCCGTTGAAATTTGCCCGATAATATTCCCGCTCTCATTCAGCACGGCATTTTCATTCGTCGCCTGGCTGCTCAGCGGGACTTCGACCGGCTGCGTCGCATACTGTAACCCGAAGGTATTCGTCAGCGTCAAGCTCTGGGTCGCATGCGCGAGGAGCCCAGAGCCGGCAAGTAGCATACAGAGGACGAGGAAACACACGAAATGGCGCTGCGATTGAGTCGCAACGATAACCTTGTAACGCATGATTTGACCTCCTTCGAAGAACAACTAACCAATAATCAAGCCCTCAAGCCTTCACTCAGGCCTGGAAGAGTCGCTGGTATCCATACCACTCACAGTTCATGTTATTCACCTGGGCAAGTTTTTATGTAGAAACTATCTGAAAATGAGTCATAGATGGATCGCGGAAGATTTTTCGTGACTGGCAAGGCGGGTGTCCGAAAAGTGTATGAGGTCAGCCATCTGGATGATGGGCCGGAGACCTTCATGCTCGGACAGCCAACGCCGCCAGACGCGAAAAAGACCCGTAAGACGGCTGCGAGTTATTGAGAGATAGTTTCTTAGCCACATAAATCGTAGCAGTAAAAATATCGCTCGTGCTCATGAATAATCGTTATTTTCTCTAGTATCGTCTTTATGTGCATAGACACCTAAAAAAGACTTGTTGAGGAAGCAGAACGGATGTAATGCGACGTAAATCGTGCCCAGCGGAGGATGGTCACCGCCATTTGTGCAATCCACAAAAGCCAGGGGCGGCCATCCCTGATGGCCGCCCCGTTCCCGTTGCTCACTCGTCGAATGAGGCTATCCGCTTATCCGCCCAATGCCTGTTCAATTGACGTGAAACGTTCCAGAAAGGCGGGGAGTTGCGAGAGCACGATGCACTGCGCCTGGTGGAGAACTAAACCTTCCGTATTGAGAACTTTCGCACGGGCAGTGAGCGCACAGTGTAGACTCCAGAAATTATTGTGCCTTGTCGCGATAGCAGCACAGCCTCCTCCAGCAACAACAGTAAGGGGTTAGCGATTACGAGCCCGAACCAAGGAGCGACGGATCCAACGCCGCCGCCTGCAACAGGAACACCAGCGCCCAGTCCTGATCGTTGGCCAGCGCTTCCCAGAAGCGCCCGGCATTGCCATTCACGGCGTCCGGGTAGATGTAGGCGCAACTGGCGCTGCCGTCCGCGGAAAAGGCGCTCAAATTGTTCAGCAGCACGGCGCGCCCGCGCTGTCGGTAGCGCTCGTCGCCAGTGGCTTGCCAGTAGCGGTAATACGCCCACCCCGTCGCGGCGCTCCAATGATGCGGGAAGGTGTCGCCCCACATCCGCCGGGCGCCGAACCAGTAGCCGTCCCAATGGCGGATGGCGATCTCGTGCAGGTGGTGGTCCGGCTGCCGGCCGCTGAACGCCTCCAGCGCGGGCAACAGCCGGCATGCGCCATCCAGGTAGCGAACCTCGCCGGTCAACAGGTAGCACTCGAGGGCAATAATGGTTGCTGGTCCAATGATCGTTTGCTCGTAACGCACCTCATGCGGCGGCACGTGCAACCCGGCGGCAATCACCCGATCACCGTGGCGCAGGAAGTGCGACTGCAATTCCGTGGCGTCCTCGGGACGCCCGGCCGCGGTGAAGGTTTGCACCGCATCCAACATCGGGATGCCAAGCGCATAGAACGCGTCGCCGTCGCGATCATAGTAGGCGCGCAAGGTCTGGAAGCAATCCGTCAAAAAGCGTGCGTCTCCCAGCGCCTTATATAGCTCAAGGTGGAGGTGCGCCGCCCAGGGGTAGTCATACAGCCGTTGCCCGGTCTGCTGCACGGTGCCATACACCGCCCCGTCGGCATCCTGCAGTTGCGTGCGGACAAAGCGGTGATAGCGCCGCACGGCCTTCTCCACCTCCGCATCCGGCCACTGCTGCAGCGCGAGCGCCAACAGCACCCCCATCCCCACCCGCTCGTGGCCTTCCGAGTGGTCACCCCAGGCGGGGTCGCAATGCTGCGCCTGCAGGGCGTTGTCGTAGCACACGAATGCGCCGTCGTAAGGGCAATCCTGGTCGCGCACCTGCTGCTTTTCATAGATGAAGGCCACGCGACGCCGCACCAGTTGCGCCGGATCGTCCACGCGCTGCACGCGCAGCCAGGTCT
>JAKIYB010000277.1 GCA_022708765.1 Armatimonadota bacterium
CGGGAAGATTCACTGTCCGGAATACTGGATCGAAGATGACGCCGACGTCTTCCACGAGACGTGCGCGTGCAGCATCGGCGGGCGTTCGGCCAGTTACACGCAATTCCTGCGCGAGCGCGGCAAGGAGGAGCTCGAGGATCACATCTCGCTGACCGAGTTCGGCCCGCGCGGACTTCAGAGCATGGAGGGCCGCCCGTCGGCGCTCGCGTTCGAGGAGTCGCAGGAAGGGTGGATTGCCGGGCAGACCATCGCCTTCATGCGCGACTGCGCCGAGGCCAGCCGGCCCTTCATCGCCCACGCCAGCCTGCCGCGCCCGCACCAGTGCACCGCCCCCAGCGAGCCGTTCTGGAGCATGTATGAAGGCATGGATCTGACGCTGCCCCCGAACGCCGACGAATCGCTCGAAGAGAAGGCGCCGCACCTGAAACAGATGGCGGCACATGCGCGCACCGGCAACTGGGCGCTGTTCGAGCCGAAGACCTTTGAGGCGGCACGCTTGCGCAAGCTGCGCGGCTATCTAGGCGCCGTCAGCCAGGTGGACCACGCGGTGGGGTTGATGCTCGACTTCCTGCGCGAAGGCGGCTTGGCGGAAAATACCATCGTGGTCTACGCCGCCGACCACGGCGACTACGCATGCGAGCACGGCATCATGGAGAAGGCGCCAGGCATCTGCCACGACGCCATCACCCGCGTGCCCTTCATCTGGTGGGCGCCGGGCCGCCTCGCCGCCGGGCACGTCGCGCCGGAAATCGTCGAGTCGGTGGATGTCTCCGCCACCCTCTGCGCGCTGGCCGACCTGCCCGCGCTGGAAACGAGCGACGGCAAAGACCTGTCGCCGCTGCTGCGGGGCGAACATGCCGAGATGCACCGCGTGGGGGTGACGGAGTTCGCCTGGAGCAAGAGCATCCGCAAGGGCAATTTCCGCCTGGTGTACTACACGCCCGATTATTTCCCAGACGAGTATCCGAACGGCTTCGGCGAGCTCTACGACCTGGACGCTGACCCCTGGGAGATGACGAACCTGTTCTTCGACCCGGCCTACGCCGAGGTGGTGCATGACCTGCGCAAGGAGATGCTCGACTGGCTGGTGACCACCACGCGTCCGGTAACGGTCCACGCTGGTGCCCGCCCGCCGACGCGCAGGGCACAGTGCGCTATCAGCACCGGGTGAATGCCGACGGCAAGATCTCCGCCGAGGAAATACGGCGGATTTCACATCGGAACTATCTGTAAATCAAGGATCACCTTATGCAAATTCGTCGTTTCCCCGATAACCCCATCATCACCCAGCACATGGACGAGCGCATGGGCGCGAACATCAACGGCCCCTCGCTCATTCGCGTGCCGGATTGGCTGCCGAATCCGCTGGGGCGCTATTACCTGTACTTCGCGCATCATCACGGGCAATATATCCGGCTGGCGGTTGCTGACCGGCTGGAGGGGCCGTGGCGCACTTATGAGCCGGGGGTGCTGCCCGTGGAAGGTTCGGGGTGGGCGCATCACATCGCCTCGCCGGACGCGCACGTGGACGAGGAGCGACGGGAAATTCGTCTGTATGTGCACCGGCCGGCGTTGGGCATCGAGCCGGACGCTTTCAACGGGATTCAGCGGTCCTTCGTCGCCCGCTCGACGGACGGACTTACCTTCGATTTTTCACCCGAAATACTCGGCGCGCCGTACTTCCGCGCCTTTCGTTGGCGGGAACACTGGTACGCGCTGGGCATGCCGGGCATTGTCTACCGCTCGCGCGACGGGTTGACGGCTTTCGAGGAAGGGCCGACGCTCTTCACCACGGATATGCGCCACAGTGCGCTGCGGCTCGACGGCGACCGGCTGACCGTCTACTACAGCAACGCCCACGACTGCCCGGAGCGTATCCTCCGCGGCGTGATTGAGCTGACGCCCGACTGGATGACATGGCGAGCGAGCGCGCCGGAGGTGGCGCTGGAGCCGGAAACCGACTGGGAAGGCGCCGACCTGCCGCTGGAGCCCTCCAAACGCGGCTGGGCGCCCGAGCGCGTGCGCCAGCTTCGCGACCCCGCCATCTACCGCGAGAACGGCCGCACCTACCTGCTCTACGCGGTGGCCGGCGAATCCGGCATCGCCATCGCGGAGATCATCGAATAGCTCACTTCGCCAGCGGCACGATTTCCACATCGTCCACCCACACCGTGCCTTTGCCCTTCGGGTCGAGGCGCAGGTACCAGTAGTGAGCCTGGCGCGGCAGTTCCGTCTCGAAGCTGACGTAGGTCCAGTTGGACGGGCCGTTCAGCGTCACCGCGCCCATGGTCTGCTTTTCCTCACGCTTTTTCTGGTAGACGACGAAGTCGGTGCTGATGGCGAACGTGCCGACAAAATCCTCGCTTTTCACCCACGCGCCGATGCGGTAGCGCGGGGCCAGATACGGCCCGGTGCGGAAGGACGCGCCGATGCGCGCGCCGGGGACGTCGCCGTACATGGTGCGGTTGGCGATATCCTCGCCGCGGATGCGCATGCTGATGCCGTCGCCGCGGCCCATCGTCCGGTCAATAGCGTAGCGCCCGAACCAGCGCACCAGCGAGTCGCCGGCGGCGGCGGAGACCACCTGGTCGAAGCGGTTCACCGGCTCGGTATGCGCGAAATTGAACGCTGCCAGCGGATTGTACTGCGACTCCACCAGGATGCCGCGCTGGATGGCTTTCTCCATCTCCTCCGGCGTCCAGGCGTAATACTTCGCGTGGCCGGTGAAGACATCGCCCGCCTTCGCCCGCGGCACCTTGGTATTGGGCGGCGCGACCGTCGGGGTGAAATGCAGGTCCAGTCCCCAGTGGCAGTAGTCGCCATAGTATTCGTGTTCGTTATCGGCGGGCAGTTCGATGGCCAGCGCCCAGCGGTCAATGCGGTGCGCCCACAGGCCGCCCTTCTTCAGCGCCAGTTTGTCCCAGGTGGCGCCGAAGTTCTTGTGCTCGTGGTTGGCCGGGAAGGCGGCGAACTTGCCGTCGGGCCGCAGGAAGACCGCGTAGTTCTCCGAAACGCGGCAGGTTGGTAATTTATCCGTGGCCGGCGCGACGGACTGATAGAAAAGCGGATCGAGCAGGTTCGCGCTCCACTTGCTCAACGTGTCATCCTTCTCAATCGTCACCGTCACCCGCTGGTCCCAGATGTAACCGCGCTGTGGGTCGTAGGAGAGCGTCCACTCCGCGACATCGGTAAAGCCGAGTTCCTTCTTATCGGTCAGCATCACGGAGAAGGCCAGCGTCTCGCCCTCTTGCGTCACCTCCAGCGGCCCGCCCTGCTGACGACCGGCGATGTCGTTCCAGCAGGCGCCGACGTGGCTGATGCACATGGGCATGAGGCCGGGCACGAATTTCATCTCGCACAGGTCGCCGCCTTCGCCGCCGTCAGTGGCCTTGTACCAGGCAATCGGCTCGTCGCCATCGAAGATATACCGGCGGCCTACCCACTCGCGCACGTGAAAATTCGGCGTGTGTTCCGGCACGGCGGTCGTAATCGGTTCCGCGCGATTCACTTCCAACCCCCTGAACGCCACCCGGCTCTCGCGCACGCCCAGACCGATGCGTCCGGACAGCAACGGCTCCACCGGGTCGGCATAGCGCAGTACCTCCTGGCCGTCCACGCTGGCAATGATCCAGCGGCCGCTGGCGGTTACAGAGAGATGGTAATCGGTCTCCGGCTTGAAGGCGAAGGGCTTCACCTGCACCACGCCGCCGTGCGTTTTCCATAATTCCAGGTGGCCATAGCCACTGGACAGGCGCACCATGTAGTAGTCATCCGGCCCCTGGTAGCGCACGATGATGCCGGCGTCGCTGCCGATGGCCTCGCGACCCCACTGATAATTGAAAAACACCTCGCCGGGGCGATGGCCTTCCAGCGGCGCGGGGGAGAGGATGCGCACCGTTGTCTCCACGGTATAGTCCGTCCAGCGCGCGTCGCCGGCCACGACCAGCCGCCAGAGCGGGATATAGCGCACGTTGAAATACGTCCACGCGTCGTCCACGTGGTCATCCAGCGCGGCTTCGGGCAGCGTGCTCTTCACCGGACTGGCGCCGATGAAGAGCGCTTTTGCCGACTTCCAATCCACCCCTTTCAGTTTATTGAAAGAGAAGGCCGTCCGGTTGGCGGGGCCAGTGAGTTCCCGGCCGGTGCCCGGTTCCAGCGGGGTGAAGTGACGCACGAAGTCATAACCGACACGGCACTTCATCAGCGGGCCGGCGCTGGCAAAGGTGGCGGCAAGCAGCAGCAAGAGCACGAGCAGTGACGAACGCATGAGATGCTCCTTTGCGAAGAGTGTGTTACTGCATGAGACACCGAGGGAGACGGATGGTTTTCTCGCGGCGACATTACCGTCGCGTCTGGCGTCGTTCCTCGGGTGTCGGGAGGAAGGGGCACGCGGGCATGTATTGCAGAAGCGACTCATCGGCCAGTTCGAGGTGAATGACGGTGAAGTTGGTCAGGTTGCGGGTATAGAAGGTGACCTGGAAATACAGGCGTTCCGCATTCGCGCAACGGCACTTCCGCGGCCGGTAGGATACATAGCAGGCGGTGTAAATGTCGTGCGCGGAGGTCTCCGCGAGGTGGTCGAACAGGGTGCGGCGGACGAAGTCATCATTGAGCGTGTAGAGCAACTGGCGGATGACGGATTTGGCGATGGCGGGGTCGAAGCGTCGCCGTCGCACCTCATCAGCGAGGTGGTCAAACAACGCATCGTCCGGCGTGAAGCCAAGAGTAAGGGGGGAGGCCGGTGTCATCGTGATGAGCGAAAATCCTTATCGCGATTTATCCAGGGCGGCGTTGAATTTTTCGAGGAACACGTCGTCGGAGACGCTGCCGTCGCGCATCACCGCGGTGATGGCGGAGCGCAGGCGCGCTTTCTTTTCATCGCTTATCGGGCGCGGGTCCTTATGCTTGCAGCACGTCTTCTTGTCCGTAATGGCCATTGGCTCCTCGCATTCCTTCCCATCCCATGGGTTGTGCCGCCGGCGGCGGCGAACGCATCGCCGCCAGCGCATACCAATACTATACCATAAAATGATACGTCATAGACAATCCCGGCTGCGAAACAGGCGGTATGTCCGCGCGGCAACCATGTCACGCGCCCGCCGGCACCCCTTCCGGCACAATGGCGTCATGCGCGCGCAGCAGGGCATGCAAGTCCGCCATCGGCACGGCTTCGACATCAACGCCGGTTCGCGCGGCCAGCGCGGCTAGCGCGCCGGCGGCCTGACCCATGGCCATGCACGGGACTTCGACGCGCAGCGCGGAGTGGGCTTCGCGGTCGCTGGCAAGGCAGCGTCCCGCCACGAGCAGGTTGCGGCTCTCCGCCGGCAGCAGCGCGCCGCGCGGGATGGTCGGCACTACCGGGTGTTTCAGCGGGCGATAGTTGATGCCCAGGCCATCGTTCAGGTGCTCGTCCACGGGATAGAAGGCATAGCACACCGCGTCGTCATACACCACGCCGGCCTCGTACTCTTCGATGGTGATGGTATGCTTGCCTTTGATGGTGACGGTTTCGCGGATGCCGACTTCCGGGCACACCGCGTCAATCCGGAAACCCTCCAACCCCGGCTGCTTGCGGAAGAAGCGATAGGCGCGCAGCGCCGCCCGGCGCGCTTCCACTTCGGCCGCCGTCCGGCCCTCGCTGGTCTCGGCGCGGGGCGCGCGCAGGTGGTTGCAGTTGCGCCCGCGTCCGTGCAGGAAGCCTTTCGGGCCGGTATTCCACCAGGAGACATCGGTGGTGACCAGCTCGCCGGCGGCAATGGCTCGTTCGGCGGCGGCGGCCAGCGCGTCGTAATCCAGCGCATCGGGATCGTAGCCGGAACAGCGCATGGCGAGGGTGGCGGGCTGCACGATCTCCGGCCGAATCACCGCATAGCCGGCCAGCGCCACCAGGTTCGCGTCGCCGGTGGCGTCAATCAGCACCTTCGCGGCGACCTGTCGCAGACCGGTTTTCGTGCAGATCGTCACCTCCCAGCCGTCGTCGCGGCGCGTCACGGCGGCGGGCATGGCGTGCAGGAGCAGTTCGCAGCCCGCGTCAAGCACCGCCGCATCGCACAGCGCGGCATAGACCAGGACATCCACCGTCAGATGCCTGGGCGTGGCGGTATCGGCGCTGAATTCGGGCGTCGGCACGGGCTGGCCGGTCTCTTCGTAAGTTCGGCGCACCAGCTCCCAGCCGATGCCCCCGATGACCTGCCGTCCCCAGGCGAAGAAATGGGCGGGCGCGTTGATGCCGCCGACGGTCACCGTGCCGCCGAGCATCCCCGCCTTTTCCACCAGCAGC
>JAKIYB010000278.1:0-4384 GCA_022708765.1 Armatimonadota bacterium
AAGTAGGCGGGATCGGGGATGCCGACCTGCTGGCCGATGTCGGGCAGAGGGGCGTCGCTCTCTTCCAGCAGCGTCTGCGCGCGCTGGATGCGCAGGTGCTGCAAGCGTTGCATGATGGTTTGGCCGGTGAGGGCGTGGAATTTACGGTACAGGCTGCGCTCACTCATCCCTACATGGGCGGCAACTTCAGCGACGGTGAGCGGGCGCTGCAGGTTGTCCCAGAGGAAATGGTGAATCAGTGATTCCAGGTGGCTGTCCGCTTCGGAATCGGGCGTGGGGCCATCGGCGCCGCGGGTGAGAGTGAGCACGCGGGAGAGGAGCACAGTGAGGAACGCCTGCACGCGCTCGTGCCAGCCCGGCGCGCCCTCCTGTACCTCGGCCAACAGCCAGCGCACCACCCACAGCAGATGGTTGGACAACGCCCACCGCAGCGGCGCTTCAGATGTGGTTTGGTCCAAATTGAACCAGAGCACGAAGCTGAGCAGCGGATTGTCGGCGGTCTCCCAGGCATGGGGTGTACCCGGACTCAACAGCAGGATGGTGCCGGTGCCCACCTGGCGCGTATCCGGGGTGGCAAGGGTGGCGCGGCCATCCAGCACGATGTGCGCTTCGGAAAAGGAGTGCGTGTGTTCGGCGATGGCGCGACCGGGGGCGATCCAGTTCGTATGCACATCAAGCAGCGCCAATTCATCGCCGGCAATGCTGATGGCAGGCACGGTCAACATCACCCGCCGGCAAAGACGCCGTATACGGTTTGGGCTGAAATCGAACGATGGTGAATCTGACACAACGGTCGGCATTTGGCAGGATAATACAATAAAAAGGCAGGTAAGTCTAGTGACAGAGTGGCCGCGGGAGGAGTAAGCTGTTTACCGGTTTACTACTTCGTTATGTATAAGGTTAATTCGGTGACAGCCTCGCTTTCCGTCCGTTCCGCTACGTCCCGATTGCATCGGGATCACCGAATTACTAAGCATCCACATAACGGGGTAGAAGGTTGCATTTCCGGGGTTTTCACCGCAGCGCGCGCAGAGGATACAGAGGAGTTGACTCAATGACACAGCTCAAGGTTGGTTTTGTCGGCCTGTCGCATTTGCATCCGCGGCTGTATATGCCGCTCTTCGACTCCCTGCCGGAGATGACTGTGACAGCGGTGGCGGACACTAATCCAGCGGTGCTGGGGCCGTTCACGAAGGACTACGCGGTGCAGGGTTATGCCGATTGGCGCGAGATGCTCGACAACGAGCGACTTGATCTCGCGCTCCTCTTCCTGCCGCATGTTGAATGCCCCGACGCCGCGGTGGCCTGCGCCGAGCGCGGCATTCACCTGATCGTCGAAAAGCCGATGGCCGCCGCCGCCGCCGGCGTGGCACGCATGCAGGCGGCGGCGGAGAAGGCGGGCGTGGTACTGGCAACGCCGTACCTGTGGCGCTATCATCCCGTGGCACGCCACATGAAAAAGCTGCTTGATGAGGGCATCCTCGGCCGCGTGGTAGGGTGTGAAGGCCGCTGCGCCGCCGGCCGCCTGAACCGCTACATCGAGGGCAATGCGAAATGGATGCTGACGAAAGCGCAAAGCGGCGGCGGCCCGATGTATAACCTGGGCGTCCACTGGATTGATCTCTATCGCTGGCTGCTGCAAGACGAAGTCGTTGAGGTTATCGGCAAGAACGTGAAGATCAACTCCGAATACGACATCGAGGATAACTCCTTCGCCATCCTCACCTTCAGAAAAGGCACAGTGGTGGCGCTGGATATCTCCTACACCGTACCGGACAGCTACCCGTATGGCCGCGACCTCTATCTCTCCCTGCGCGGCACCAGCGGTGTGCTTTCGTGGAGCCCTTCCTTCGAGGGCGTTCGCGAGACCCTTTTCGTTTGCAGCGATGGTGAAGAGTATTCCTCATCACCGCGCCGTCACGTGGATTTCGAGTTGACGCCCAAACCTGGCTACTGCGGCATCATGGGCGTGCAGTTCCTGCAGGACGTGGCGAAGTCCATTACCGCGAAAGCCCCGGTCACCATCACCGGCCAAGATGGTTTCCGCGCGCTGGAGGTGGTTGAAGCGATCTACCGCTCCGTTGAAACAGGGCGGGCGGTGATGCTTGAATCGGCAAAGTGCTGAGAATCTGAACGAAAAAATTCTCGCTGCCGTCTCGCGGGTCTAGTCCGCGCCTGGCGTTGTTGCCTTCCCTGGCATGGATGTTTCTATCCACTTTCGGGAAGCCGCCTAACCAGTCGCGACCCGTCCTCCGCGATACGGCACCGATCATCTCCCGTACAGTTTCTGTGAGTGTGAAGGGTAAACTGGGGACAGACACGAATTACTGTAGAGTAGCGTCACCGACCGGATCATTGTGACGCTTCTCCGGCAATGCAGCCGTGTGTATAACTGGAGGGTAATTCGTGTCAGTCCCCACTTTACTGAGCAAATTCGTATACGAGGTATTCACATGTCAATCAAGGTCGTTGTAACCGATTACATTGAGCCGGACCTGGAGTGGGAAGTGGCCGAGATGGCGAAGCGGGGCATTAACTTCGCTTTCCACCAGCTCAAGTTCGCCCCCACGGCCGATGTTATTGCCGCCACGAAGGATGCCGATGTGGTGGTGGTAAACATGGTGCCCATTACCCCCGAGGTGGTGGCCGGTTGGGAGAAGGTGAAGCTGGTAATTCGCCACGGCACAGGTTATGACAACGTGAACGTGCCGGCACTCACCGAAGCGGGCATTCCGCTCGTTTACATTCCCGACTACTGTACCGATGAAGTCGCCGAGCAGGCCATCGCGCTTATCTTCGCCTGCGCGCGTCGCATCGTCAGCAGCCGCAAAACGTTGGATGATTCCTCGGCGCGCGGGCAGTGGGATTTCAACGAGGTTATCCCGATGTTCCGCATGGGTGGCAAGACGCTGGGCATCCTCGGCTGTGGGCGTATTGGCAGCACTGTCTACCGCAAGCTGAAATCCTTCGGCTTCAAAATCCTTGTCTGCGACCCGTACCTGTCCGAGGCGCGCAAGAAAGATCTGGACGGTGTTACTTTTGTGGATAAAGAGACGCTCTTCCGCGAATCCGATTTCATCACCATTCACACACTGCTCAATGACGAGACCCGCCACATCGTCAACGCGGAAACGCTGGCGCTGATGAAGCCCACCGCCTACATCGTAAACACCGCGCGCGGCCCGATGGTGGATGCGCATGCGTTGGCCGATGCTCTACGGAACGGCGTCATCGCCGGCGCGGGCATTGACGTCTTCGACAAAGAGCCGCCGGAAACCGACTACCCGCTTGTTGATCTGCCGAATGCCATCCTCACTCCGCACCTGGCGTGGTACTCCGAGGATGCCGGCATGCGCATCCGCGAAATAATCGTCGAGGAAATTGACCGCTACGCCGCCGGCGAGCATCCGCGCTATACGGTGAATAAAGAAGTGTTGGCTGCGAAGGTGTGACAAACCCGGGTTCACCTCTCCCCCCAGCCCCCTCCCCGCTTTAAGGATAAAGCTGGGGGAGGTGTGAATCCCAGGAGGTAACAGACATGTCTACTTCAGGAACGCATATTGCGAAAGTGACGATGCCGTTGCCCGGCCCGAAGTCGAAGGCGCTCTTCGACCGCTGGGCACAGGCGGAGGCGCAGTGTACCGGGTATCAGGCGCAGGTGGCGTGGGATCACGCGAAGGGCGTGGTGGTCACCGACGTAGACGGTAATGTATTCCTTGACTGGACCTCAGGCGTGCTGGTGACGAATGTCGGCCACTGCCACCCGGAACTGGTGAAGGCGATTCAGGAGGCGGCCGCCAGGTTGCTCAATAACTACGAATGCCTGAATGAGCCGCGCGTGATTGCCGCCGAAAAGCTGGTGTCCGTTACCCCGGCGCATCTCGACCGCTGCTTCTTTCTGAGTACCGGGGCGGAGACCACTGAAGGCGCCATCCGCATTATGAAGCGGAAGACCGGCCACTATGAGATTGTCTCCTTCCATGGCGCGTTTCACGGGCGCACGGCAGCGGCGGCGGCGGCTGGCGGCATGGTCGGCCCCAAGAAAAAATATGGCCCGGTTATTCCCGGCGCTATTCGCGCTCCGTTCCCGTACTGTTATCGCTGCCCATTCAAGGCGAAGCCGGAAAGCTGTGACATGCTCTGCTTCGACTTTCTGGATGATACCGTACGCGCCAACACGACCGGCAGCCTAGCCGGCGTGATCGTGGAGCCCTACCAGGGCGCCGCCGGCTTCATCTTCCCGCCGGAAGGTTGGCTTCCGCGGCTGGAATCCTGGGCGCGGGCGCAGGGAATGCTCTTCACACTTGATGAAGTGCAGTCCTCCTTTGGCCGCACGGGAAAATTCTTCGCCATGGAGTGGGAAGGCATCACCCCAGATCTTGTC
>JAKIYB010000278.1:4394-6280 GCA_022708765.1 Armatimonadota bacterium
GTGGTCATGCGGAAGCCGAAACCCGGGTTGATCACCAGGCCGGCCGAACCTTCCAGCGCCAGGGCGATCCCCAAGCTCTGGAACAGCGCCAGACCAAGCGTGCCGTAACGGGTGTAGAAGCGGCGCACCCGCGTCGGCTATCGTCGCTCGGGCCGACGTCATCGGCACCCTGGCGCGCGGCGAAATGAGCAGCACACTGGGGGGCAACCCACTGGCCAGCGCCGCCGTCAGCGCGGTTATTGATATCATGCTAAAGGAAAAACTGGCCGACAACGCCCTGCGCATGGGTGAGATGATGATGGCACGCTTGAACGAAATTCAAGAGCGCTGCCCCTACATTGGGGACGTGCGCGGCAAAGGGCTGGTGATGGGCGTGGAATTGGTAAAGGATAAAGCGACGAAGGAACCTGCCCCTGATCTTACGCGCAAGCTCATTGACGTCTCCGCTCAGCACGGGCTGCTTATCGGCTCAGTCGGCATCTTTGGCAACGTCATCCGCATCGCGCCGCCGCTGGTGATTAGCGAGGCGGAGGCGATGGAGAGTTTGGAGCTGTTTGAGCGGGCGCTCGCGAAATTATAGCATCCGCCCGGCCATTGATAAGCAGGTGGGCGGGGATAGCTCACACTATACGAGAAAGCTATCCGAGATGGATTGGTAACGATGTTCGATCAATTGACAATTCAAGACATCCGCGCCGCCGTTGATGCCGTGAAAGCGGAGACGGGGCAGTTTCTCTGCGACTTGATCCGCTTTCCCTCAACGCCGGGGTTGGAAGCGGAAGCGATGTATTACGCGGCGGAGCGCTTTGCCTTGCTGGGAGATGTCGAGTGCATCGCGCTGTCGGACTCTCTGCGCGACGACGAGGATTACGCCGATCCGATTCCCGGACTCACGTATGATGGACGCTGTAACGTGCGCGTGCGCGTGCCGGGAGAGGGTGGGGGGAGGTCGTTGCTCTTCAACACCCATCTGGACGTGGTGCCGCCCTCGCAGGGACAGAACAGACCATGGGAGCCGCATATAGAGAACGATGTGATCTTTGGTCGCGGCGCCTGCGACGCGAAGGGACAGGCGGCGGCGATCTTCATGGCGCTGTCGGCGCTGAAGAAGCTGGGCGTGAAACCGAAAGGTGACCTTCTCGCACATCTGGTGGTAGAAGAGGAAGTGGGCGGGAATGGCACGCTGGCGATGGCACGACGGGGAGAAACGGCTGACGCCTGCATTGTCCTGGAGCCCACCGACCTGCGCATCTTCTCCTCGGTGCGCGGGGCGGTCTGGTTCCGCGTGATCTGCACCGGCAAGCCGGGGCACAGTGGACGCGCCGGCGACACGGTGAGCGCCTTGAAGATGGCAATCAAAGTCATTGAAATCCTGGAAGGCTACCACGCACGATTGCTGGCTTCATCACGCGGTATCGCGCTTTTCGATCAATTCCCCAATCCCATGCCCATCACTTTCGGCAAGCTGGCGGCGGGTGATTGGCCGGCTACCGCGCCCAGTCGCGCAACGGTGGAGGGAGTTCTCGGGCTGTTGCCGAATAAGACACGGTATCAGGTAATGGAGGAGATGCGCCAGGCGATTCTCGACGGGGGCGACGAGTGGTTGCGCGAGCACTTCACCCTTGAATTTATGTATCGCCATGACTCGCACGTGCTGGCGACGGATCATCCGCTGGTGACTGGCCTGCAGGCGTGCTGCCGGGAGGCTGGCGCAGCCGGAGAGGTGACGGCAATGACCGCGTCGTGCGATTCCTGGTTTTACAATAACCAGTTGAGCATCCCGACGGTGGTCTTCGGACCGGGCAGCCTGCGTTTCGCGCATTCGAATGAAGAGCAGATTGCGCTGTACGACATCGCCAATGCCGCCGCTATCCTGGTGCAGTTCA
>JAKIYB010000279.1 GCA_022708765.1 Armatimonadota bacterium
TTCACCGGACCGGGTGTAACCACCACGCAGCCGGTGGCGCCGCCTATTCCCGCCGATCCGGAAAGCGTGGAGGTATCCATCGCCTTCACGAAAGCCGACCTGTCGAATGTGCTGAGCTTCTTGAGTATGGCCAGCGGCATCCCCATCGTGATGGACGCCGACGTGAAGGGCACCGTGACGATCACCAGCATGCACAAGGTGAAACTGCCGCTGGCCTACGAGGTGATCAACGCCGCTCTGCGCGTGCGCGGCTACACCATGGTGGGCACGCTGAAGGACAAGCTCATCCGCGTGGTGCCGCTGAAGAAGTCCATCGCCGACAAGGCTGATGTCCGCATGGGCGCGGACCCGGAAGCTTTGACGGACAGCGACACCATCGTCACCCAGGTGATCCCGGTGCAGTATATCAGCGCGTCGAAGCTCCAGGCGGAGTTGAAGCCGCTGGTCGCGGACGACCAGGCGAACCTGCTGGCGGTGAGCAGCAGCAACACGCTCATTGTCACCGACACCGAGGGCAATGTACGCCGGCTGCTGCAGATCATCAGCCTGCTGGACAAGGATACCTCGGACGTGCTGGATGTCGAGGTGTATCAGTGCAAATACGCCAGCGCGAAAGTGCTCATCACCTCGCTGGAAAAGGTGTTCGGCGAAACGCAGACCCAGGCGCGTCCGGGCCAGCCGCGTCCGGGCCAGCCGAACCAGCCGAATCAACCCGGCCAGCCGAGGGTGACGACGGACGACGGCGTGCTGAGCCTGCGCGGCGAACTGAAACTGTCGGCGGACGAGCGCACGAACGCCATCATTATCTCCGCGTCGAAAGAGCGCATCAAGCTGGTGATGAATCTCATCACCAAACTGGATGTGAACACCATGCCGGAGGTGCGCACGAAGACCTACCGGCTGCAGTATGCCGATGCCACCAATGTGGCCAGCCAGTTGAACACGCTCTTCGAGCAACCGCAGGGCGGTCTTCCCTCGCGCAATCCGTGGGCGTATAATCCGCAACGGCAATTAACCCCCTCGGAATACGCAGGTCTGAAGCAAAATGTCGTCGTGGCCGACGTGCGCACGAATTCCGTGGTCGTGACCGCCACCGAACAGAACCTGCGCGAGTTCGACAAGCTCATCGAGGGGCTGGACGCGCCGAATGTGCTCAGCGACGTTACCCGCACCTTTCAACTCAAGTTCGCCAAAGCGTCTACGGTATCGCAGACGATGATGTCGCTCTTCCGCGGCAGCGGTTCGCGCATGAGTTTCTGGGATGTCATCATGGGCAGCGCCAACGCTAACAGCGGCGACCCCATCGCCTCGCTGCGCCGCATTACCGTGGTGGCGGATGACAAAACGAACACCCTGCTCGTCACCGGGCCGCCGCAGTCCTTCTCCATGGTGGAGAGCATCATCGAGCAACTTGACCGGCGCACGCCGCAGGTTTTCATCCAGGTGGCCATCGTGGACGTGACACTGGATGATTCGACGAAATTCGGCGTGGAGTGGAACTGGGCGAACGATCCGCATGGCACCAACAATGACCCGACGAAGCACGACGTGAAGACCGCCTTCAACCTGGCCGATGAAAAGCTGGGATTGAAATACAGCGTCATCAGCGCCAATCTGCAGTCGCTGCTGCACGCGCTCACCACACGCTCCAACGTGAAGGTCTATTCCACGCCGAGCATCACCACCGCCGACAACGTGCCGGCGACGATCAGCATCGGGCAAGATGTGCCCTTCGTTTCCTCCTCAGAGCAGACCAGTAACGGCAATCTGCGTCAGACGGTGGAATTTAAAAACGTCTCTATCGCGCTCAACGTCACGCCGCGCATCAGCCAGAACAGCAACATGATCAGCCTGGACGTGCAGCAGACGATCAATGAGCTCATCGGGCGTGAGGTGGTGATGAACGCGCCGATTATTGCCAACCGTCAGGCGAAGACAACGGTGATGGTCAACGACGGCCAGACTATCGTCATCGGCGGCATCATCAAGCAAAATAACGAAAAGGTGAATACCGGCGTGCCGGTGCTCTCGAAAATCCCCGTGCTTGGCGGGCTGTTTAAATCACGCGCCAACAAGGCGCAGCAGAGCGAGTTGATGGTCTTCCTCACGCCGCATATCCTGCGCGATGAGGAGAGCGTGACGGCGATCACCGAACAGGAACGCGCCAAGTTGTCCGATAAACCGGCGACGCTGGAGACGCCGAAAGCGCCGGAAGCGGAGAAGAAATAATGGCCTGTGTGCGCACGGTAATGCGGTGACCGGGCTGTCACCGCATTACCCCCCGATGAGGCGCACGAGAACTGTCATCTTAGAAGAAAGAGAGGTTCGTGATGAAAGCGGTTCTTGTCTGTGTAGGGCTGTTGCTCGGGGGAGCGCTCTTCGCCCAGGTAGCGCCGAACGGCGGTGCGCTGATGGTGAACACCCCGAAGGGCATCTTCGCCCTGCGCTCTGGCGTGCTGGCGCGCATTGTCCCGGCGACGCTGAAAGTAGACAAAGTCATGCAGATTTACGGCGCGCTGCCGGAGCCGCCCGGTCAGGGATCGGATCGTGAGGCGTTCCAGAAGTATTACGCCGAGGTGGCAAAGCGCAACGCCCCCGCCATCCTGCTGGTGAAGGACGGCGATCTGCTGCTCGTCACCGGCGATATCTTCGCGCGCATCAATCAGGACACGCTGAAGGTGGAGGCGACCGCCAACCTGAAGGATTCCACCGAGACAGCCGACCTTAACCAGCGCGGCTTCCGCCAGGACCCCGCGCCCGGATACCTGCTGGTCAACACCACCCTCTACCTGCTGCGCGCCAAAGAGATCGTCTCGGTCAACATCGCCGACGGAAAACTCACCCGCCAGCCCCTCCCCGCGCAGTTGCAGCCCGCACAGGTGAACTATATGGGCGGCGGCAACCGCGGTGGTGGAATCCCCGGAGGCGGTGGACGCAATTAACGGAGAATGGGGCACAAAAACGGGGGCTGTCCCCATGCGTTTTCATTTGCAACCCGTTGGTAGTGCGCCACGCAGCAAAGCGGAGTGGCGCCAGCAGGATGCAAATATTGGCCGGGGCAGCGCCACTCCGCTTCGCTGCGAGGCGCACTACCAACGAACCCTACCTATAACTCGATCGTCCGCTTCGTCCGCGCCGACTCCACAATCGCCTCCGCCACCCGCAAATCGCCAAGGGTGGCTTCGGGGGTGTTGCGGCAGGTGTTCTCGCCGGTGAGGGAGGCGAGGAAGGCGGCGGCCTGCTCGGTGAAGCCGTCGCTGGCGCACTGCACCGTCCGCGGCTCCCCGCCGAGGTATGTCGTGTACCGACCGGGTTCCATGTCGTCGGGGAAGAGCTCCAGCGCGCCGTCGGTGCCGATGAGGGTGATGCTCCAGCCCGGCAGTTCGTCCGGTTTCACGAAGCCGGCTGTGATCGTGTAAGGGATATCGCCGGGGAAGAGCAGGTTCGCCACGCAGGTTTCCTCGGCGATGAGGCCGGGCGCGGTGTGCTTCTTCCGGTTGGCGAAGGCCGAGACGTATAGCGGATCGGCGTCCAGCAGCCAGCGCACGGGATTGATGAAGCCGTAGGTCATGTGGGTGAGGGGCATGCCGCCGCTCATCGTCTGGTCGTAGTACCACGTCGCCGGGTCGCCCCCCCACAGCGCGATGCTGCGCACCGCCACGATCTCGCCAAGCGTGCCTTCCCGCAGTATCATTTTCGCCGTCGCGAACAGATCCTGATAGCGCGCCTGATATCCGGCCTCCACCACCCCCTTATCCGCGGCCAGCGCGCGAATCTCCTCGCCATCGGCTACCGAACCCGCCAGCGAGCCGCCGATGAGCACGTGCAGCCCCTGCGCCAGCGCCCAGGTCACAATCGCCTGCTGCGCGCTATGCGGCACTTCCACCAGCACGGCATCAGGCCGTGCCGCCAGCACCTGGTGGTAGTCGTTTACCCAGACGCCGCACCCCAGTTCGTTCGCGCAGGTCCGCGCCGTGCCGCTGTGCCGCGCGGCGACGTCGACGATCTCCGCTCCTGCCGCCAGCAGCGCCTTCCCGCGCACCCTCGCCATAAACCCCGCGCCAATACAGGCAATACGCGTCATATCCGCCCCGGTATGCGAGTCACTAATAACATTTTCACCTCTTCACCCCGCTCAATTCCAGCGGGGAGGCGCCGCGGCTGAACGTGACCACGCGGCGCTGATCGCCGATGTGGGCAAGGGCGTGTTCGAGGATGTTCAGGCGCTCCTGGGCGGACTCATACTCGCGGCTGCCGGGTGCGGAATAGCGCAGGTCGTCTTCCAGCATCTGGCGGTAGGTTTCAAAACGTTCCGGCTTGCCATAGTATTCGCGGTCGAGGTAATCGCACATGGCGTGCGACGACTCGCTGCGCACCAGGATAGAGACACAGCCCCCTTTGCCGGCGCCGGTGAGCTTGCCGCCCAGATAGCCGGGGCCGCGCTTGGCGATGCTGAGCAGCAGGTCGAGCTGCGGCACGGACACGCGGAAATCGAAGGTAAGGGCGTCCTGCAGGTCGTCCACCAGCACGCCAATCTCACGGCGATAGCTGTCATACTCCGGGGTATCCGGCGCTATTTCACCGGCGGTGATGCGTGCTTCCGCGTCGAGGAAGATCTCTTCCAGCCGGCGGCCGATGATGTTCTGCCGGTGGAAGAAACGCGCGGTGGTGCGGATGTGATACCCGCCGATATCGCGGCGCGGCGTGGTGTAAATGCGCTCCACCGCCTCCCGGCGCAAGCCGAGGATCTTGCCCGCTTCCGCCGGGGTGATCTTCACCGGCAGGATGGCGATGAACTCCTCGATGGCTTCGGTGGGGATACCGAGGATGTCTTCGTGCAGGCTGCCGAACTTATGATATTTCGTGGCAAGCTGCTCCCAGTATGCCGGATGGCGCTCCAGCAGTTCCAGCGGCCGGCCGGGGGCGAAGTTGAACTTGCGCGCCATCAGCGCCGCTAACCAGCCCGGCTTCGCCTTCGCGCCACCTTGAATGGCTTCGTAGGCGGCGGCGATCACCAGCCGCGCCAGCTCATCACCCATCTGCATCCAGCCTTTGCGCATGTTGAAGCTCTGGTTGCCGCCTGCGCTTTTATTCACTTCCCACAGCGAATTCGCCAGCACCACATGAACCCCGCGCAGGAAGGGAAGCGGGGTGGAGCCGAGTTCGGTGCGCGAGTGGCGGTTATAGCTGACGCTGTTCGCCGGGTTCAGCAAGATGGTCATCTGGTCGTTGGCGCCGCCGTGCGTGCCCACGTACCACTCCGCCTCGCCCAGCAGGCGGCACACCTCCGTCTTCGTCCACGCCGGCAGGTGCTCGCGGTTCGTCAGCCACATCGCCAGAAAGGACAGCACCACCACCGCCGAGGAGGAACTGGTGCCGGCGCGGAAAGGCACGGTAGCCGGGCCGAAGGTGATGTCCGCCCCGCGTAACGGCAAATCGGGATGCTCCCACAGCACGCGCATGTAGGGGCTCAGCACGTAGTTCAGCCAGTGCCCCTGCTCGCGGCCGTAATAGGGGAAGAGCAGCGAGCGCGTGTCCCAGTTATCCGCCATGCCCGCCACCGCTTTGGTGGCGAAGGGCGCCTCGGTGAAGTCGCGAAAGGCTTCGCGCACGGCAAGCTGCTGCGGCGGGAAAAGTGAGTTGGTGTTGCCGACGTCCAGCAGGTCATCCTCGCGCGGGGAGACTGCAATGGGAATGTCGCCGTCAATGGTGGTTGACATATGGTCGCCGTCGCACATATCCAGGTATTCGAGGAACGCGTTCAGCCGCCCGGGCGCGCGCAGCAGCCACGTAGGTTTGTTGCCGACCCGTTCGCGATGCAGCCGCAGCGTCTCAAGCAGTCGCGCCCGCTGCGCGTCCAGATAGGCGAGGTCGCTCTGCACGTAAATCTCCCGCCCCAGATACTCGCGCAGCGCCGGCGTGTCCGCCTCCAGCGCGCAAATCAACTCATCAACCGGCAGCGCCGCCACCGCGAGGGAAAAGGACTCTGGCATATGACTCCTTCAGGCATGTGCGTTACACCCATCCTATCACCGCGACCGGGCGATGGTCAACGGCATCCGGGAGGGCGAGAATCTGCTAATTCCCCTCTCCCATCCTCAAATCCCCGCTCGTGCTCGTATTCGTGCTCGTAATCATACTCGAATCCATCCGCTTCCCTGGCGGACGGGACTCCCTCGAGCCGTATACTGGAGGGCGAGACTCCCAATACCGTTCAAATAAGCTTATTCCGTGCGGCGAACCAGCCGCCCCATGCCGTCATTTT
>JAKIYB010000027.1:0-6588 GCA_022708765.1 Armatimonadota bacterium
CCCGCCGCTTCCTGCGCCGCGCGCATCTCCGCCAGCCGCTCCTTCGTACAGAAGCAGTAGTACGCGTGCCCCGCCGCCACCAGTTCATCGGCGTAGTGCTTGTACAGCGCCAACCGCTCGCTTTGCACGTACGGCGCGTATGACCCGCCGATCTCCGGCCCTTCGTCCGGCTGCAGTCCCAGCCAGCGCAGCGCCTCCAGGATAGCGTGCGCCGATGTCTCGTTGAAGCGCTCGCGGTCGGTGTCGTCCAACCGCAGGATGAACTGTCCGCCGTGATGCCGGGCAAAGGCATAGTTGAACAACCCCATGTAAGCCGTGCCCACATGGGGATCGCCCGTCGGCGACGGCGCGATGCGTACGCGTACAGGTGTATCAGTCATAGCGCCGTTATTGTAGCAGAGAACGGCACGGATGAGGAGGTGAAACGGACGGCTATGCCCGGTATCCGGTTTGTCCGCCGAATTCTCGTGTCCCCCACCAGAGCGGTAACAATGCCGCGGGATGCATCAATCCCCCGCGTTTCCCTGCTGGCGATGACATGAAATCACGCCATACCGCCAAATTTGGTCATGGCGCGTCACACTCGCTGCTAAGACGGCGATTCTCGTGTGTTTACAGGCGGCATGGGCGGGGATATGCCCTAACAGAGAAAGATTTTGCCCAATGCATGAACTCACTGATGACCAGTGCGCGATACAGCGCGAACAGTTACCTTCGCACGCGTGCGGCAGCGAACAGTGCGCGCGAAAGGAATCAGATGATGGATGTGTGCTGCACGAAATGCGGCAGAGCATCCTGGCCATGGTCTCCCACGAGCTGTTGACGCCCCTCACCGCCATGCAGGGCTATTTATCGCTGCTCACGCACGGAGATTTGGGCGCGCTCACCCCCGAACAGGCCGCCGCCGTGCAGGTGGCGCTGGCCAATGCCGACCGGCTGCGCCAGCTCATGACCGATCTGCTCGATTACGCCTCCCTCGCGCGCGACGCGCTAGCGCTGGATCGCGAGCCGGTCGAACTCGCGGAGGCATTGGCCGGCGCGGTACAGGGCATCAGTGGACAGGCGGCGGCCCGCCAGGTGCCGGTGCGACACCGACTGCCGACGGCGCTGGGAGTGGTCATCGGCGACCGGCGGCGGCTTGAACACGCCTTTGAACACCTGCTGGAAAACGCGGTGAAGTTCAGCGCCCCCGGCCAGAGCGTATACCTTTCCGCCGCTCGCCGCGGCGCCGCCGTGCGCGTGACGGTGCGCGACCAGGGCATCGGCATGTCGGACGAAGCGCTGCGCGGCGCCTTCATTCCCTTCGTTCAGGGCGATGTCGGCCTTACCCGCCAGTACCCCGGCCTCGGTCTCGGCCTCCCGCTCGTGGAAAAACTCATCACCCTTCACGGCGGCCGCCTCAGCATCCGCAGCGCCCGCGACCGCGGCACCGCTGTCACTGTTACCCTTCCGCTGCATCCTCAATCATCACCGTAATCGTCACCGAACTCCCAGCCCCCTGCGCATGAAACCACCGCCGACCGGGTATATAAGCATTCCCTGACCATGCATGTACCCGTACGGCGAACGATCTGCATACTGCTGGCGCTCTGCGCGCTGCTGGCGTCCGCTTCCGTCGCCTCTCCGGAGCATCCGGACCGCGCCGTGACGCCGCTGAATGCCGGATGGCGCTGCGAGCTGGACGACGACCCTGCCGCGGAAGTAAGCCTGCCGCACCGCTGGCCGGCGGAAGCGCAACGCGCCCGCTACTCCCGCGAGATCGTCCTCCCCGAAAAAATGGGGGACGCCGGGGGCTGGCTGGTCATCGAGCAGCCGGTGGGGGTGCTGGAGGTGCGGCTGGACGGGCAGCCACTGGGACGCTTTCTCGGTAATGGTCTGACGCGACGCCTTCACCTGCGCGGCGCGGCGCAGACGGTCCATCAACTCGAACTGCGGCTTGACCGCGCCGGGATGCCGTCATCCCTCGCCGCATCCACCAATAGCGTCGGATCCGTCAGCCTGGAGTTGGCGCCGGTCACCCGCATCGAATCGCTGCGTCCGGAATATAATCCCGCGCTGCATACCCTGACCGTCAGCTACCGGCTGGCCTCCGAAATGCCGGAAAATGCCATCCTGCGCCTGCGCGTCACCGCGCGGGATGAGCGGCGTCCGGTCTACGCGCAGAATATTTCGGTGACGATTCCCGCCGGCACGCTCACCGGCGACCGTACGGTCTCGCTGCGCCGCTTTCCCCTCTGGTCACCCGACATCCCGACGACGCATCGCCTGGAAGCCACCCTCACCCGCGGCGGTCGCACACTCGACCGCTGGGTGCTGCCGTTCGGCCGGTGCAACTTCGCGCTGAACGGCGCCGGCGCCCGCGTCAATGGCCAGCCGATCACGCTGAAAGGCCTGCGCCTGCCTGGCGGCTTGCCGCCAATGGCAAGTGGCCAACTGGCGGAGACGCTGGAGCGCGAGCTGCGCCTGGCGCGGCAGGCGGGATTCAACGCGCTGATGACGGAGGGCGCAGCCCCGCCAAAGGCGCTGCTTGAGCTGGCGGATACGCTGGGCCTGCTGGTAATCGCCGACGTGCCCGAGACGTGGACCACCCCACCCGGGGGTACCGGTCCGACGCCGTACCTGGACCTTGCGACGATGACGGAGCAGTGCGGGCATCATCCCAGTCTGGCCATCTGGAGCTGGGCGGATTCGGACGCGCTGCCGCAGGAACTCGTTGCCCTGCGCCTGCACGACCGCGTGCGCTACGCGCTGATCCGCGCCGGGACGAAATCGCAGGCATACGGCCCCTTCCCGGCGCTGGGCAAGCCGTTCGTGGAAATCGAAGGCCACGATCTGACGCGAGCGGACCAGAGGCTGCCGCTGCTCGCCAGCGGGCTGGATGGCGGGACGGACGCGGACACGCTGGAACGGCTGCGTGCCGCCGTCGAGACCGTGCGCGGGGCGGAGCTGCCGTTGGGCTACTTCGTGCGCCCGCCGGCAGGCGCCACGCTCACCGGCCTTGGGGACAGAGACGGCGCCCCCACCCGCCAGTTCATCGCCGCCGCCTCGTATAATCAGCCCTGCATCATCGTGCTGCGCGCCGCGAAAGCGCGGGATGGCCTGTCGCTGGACGCCGTGCTCATCAACGACCTGTCCCTCGCCGGCGTCTATCGTCTCTTCGGCCTGTATTGCCTGCCCGATGGCTCCTGCGGGCTCATTAATCAGGAGATCACCCTTACCGGCAGTCGCGCCCAGCATCTCGCCCCGCTTGCCGGCATGACCTTCAGCGATCCCGGCGCCTACCGCGTGCAACTCGCCCTCGCCGACGACGACACCGTCCTCACCTCCGCCCAACTCACCATGACCGTCGCCGGCGACGACGACTAACCGCCACCGAATTGCGGAACGAAGCCACTTACTCGCGCCGCAACGCGCAGGGAAGCAGGAATGCTGTCCCTACCTGCCGAACCAATCGCATAAAGGGGGCTGCCATGTCCTTCCTCGAACTGGTGACGAACCGCTACAGCGTGCGAAAATATGATGCCCGTCCCGTGCCCGATGAGGCGCTGGCGCGCATCCTGGAAGCGGCGCGGCTCGCGCCGTCGGCGTGCAATAATCAGCCCTGGCGCTTCTTCGTGGTGACGAACGCCGAGACCCGCGCCGCCCTCTTCCCTCACGAGCGCCAGGCGTGGATCAGCGCCGCCCCGGTGGTGCTGGTGGCGTGCAGCTATCCGGAGAAAGCATGGACGCGCGCATACGACGGGAAAATGCATGCCGACGTAGACCTGGCCATCGCCATGGAGCACATCGTCCTCGCCGCCACTGAGGAAGGCCTGGGCACCTGCTGGATTTGCGCCTTCGATCCCACCGTCTTCCGCCAGGTCCTCAACCTGCCCCCCGACATGGAACCCGTCGCCGCCACCCCCATCGGCTTCAGCCTCGATCCCCCCCGTCCGAAAAACCGCAAATCCCTGGAGGAGATCGTCACCTACCTGCCGTAACCTGCGCTCGTGCTCGCCTCTCCCCCTTCACCCCCGTCCACCAATATCCGCTATAATAAGCCCATGGCACGCAAAGACGCCACTGAGGAGAAACTGGCGCGAGTAGCCGCGGCTGAACGCGTGGGTGATGACGCGGCGCTGGCAAACTGGCTGACGGACGGCGGGCCGGTGGCGGCGCTCGCGGCGGAGGCCATCGGTCGACGGGGAAAGGACGATGCCATTCCTGCGCTGATCAACGCCTTTCCACGCTTCCTGCGCCACCCGGAAGCGGACAAAGGCTGCCGGGCGAAGGAGGCGATCATTTCCGCGCTGGACGCCCTCCGCAACGGCGACCCGGAGCCATTCCGCGCGGGCCTGCGCCACGTGCAGATGGAGCCGGTGTGGGGTGGGCGAGTGGACACCGCCGTCTTCCTGCGCGCCGCCTGCGTCACCGCGCTGGCGCGCCTGCACCCCGCCGAGGTGCACTTCGATATCCAGCCCCTCCTGTATGATCCCGCCCCCGCTCCCCGCCAGGCCGCCGTGCGCGCCCTCGCCTACCTGGGCGGCGAGAACAGCGAGCTGCTGCTGCGCGGCAAAATCCTCGCCGGTGATGATGAACCTGATCTGCTGCGCGAAGCGTTCGCCGCCCTTCTCACCATCGCGTCGGCGCGAAGCCTGCCGTTCGTGGAAAGCCATCTGTGGGGTGATGACCTCGCGCGCCTGGAGCAGGCGGCGCTGGCGCTGGGCGCCTCGAGGCTGCCGGAAGCGTACCCACGACTGCTCGCGCGCTGGCAGGCGAACACCGACTTCGCGCTGCGCCAGCCCCTCCTGCTTGCTCTCGCCCTCACCCGCACCGATGAAGCGTTCGACTTTCTGCTCGCGCAGCTCCCCGAAGGCGGTACCCTCGCCCTTCTCGCCTGCGACGCCCTCGTCCCCTACGCCGCCGACCCCCGCGCCCGCGAGCGCATCGAAGCCACCATCAAGCGTTGCCGCAATCCCAAACTCGCCGACCGCTACACCGAACTCGTCCCCCCGGCGCCGTAAGCGACGAAATACCGGCGCGACTCTCGGAAAATATGAACCATGCGTGAGATACGACACGCGTTGGTAAAGTGCCACCGCGTTGAACATCCTCTGGCGCGCCTGTTGGTTCCGTCGCAGCGCTGCCTCGCTTCGGCGTATATTGGAGGTGGGAGGCGCGCCGTCTCGCGCCGCGCGCGAGGACTCCGCTGCTTGGTGGCGGCGGGGAAACATGCTACAATGCGCGGAACATCAGCGGAGAGGCGCCGGTCACGCCCATGCTCGTCAGTTACCACATCTACATACTCGTCGCCGCCATGCTGCTGGCCTTTCTGGTGACCTTCCTCACCGCCATCCCGGTGATCGCCTTCCTGCGCGCGAAGAAGCTGGGGCAGACCATCCGCGAGGACGGGCCGGACCGGCATCTCGGCAAAGCCGGTACGCCCACCATGGGCGGGGTGGTCATTCTCTTCGGCGCGGCGGCGGGCACCATCGCCTCCTGGTATTTCTTCCCCCGGCAGTTCTGGTTCAGCGTGCTGGTGCTGGCGTTGATGACCGCGGTGGCCGGCATAGGCGCCATTGACGACTGGGGCAAGATCAAGCGCGGGCGCGGCGATGGGCTGAAGGCGCGGCAGAAGCTGGCGCTGCAGTTCCTCGCCGCCGGCCTTTTCCTGCTCGGTCTCTGGTGGCTGGACGTGCCGCCCACGCTGCACATCCCCTTCACCGACATCAGCCTGAACCTGGGCTGGTGGTTCTGGCCGCTGGCGGCGCTCTTCATCGCTTTCATGAGCAACGCGGTGAACCTCACCGACGGGCTGGACGGCCTCGCCGCCGGCAGCACCACGGCGGCGGCCTTCGCCATGGCCGGGCTGGCGTGGCTTGTGCATGAACAAGAGATCATGCCGATGGGACACGCGATGGCCACCTTCCTCGCCTGCCTGGGCGCCGCCTGCCTCGCCTTCCTCTGGTATAACCAGCACCCGGCGAAGGTCTTCATGGGCGACACCGGCTCGCTGGCCATCGGCGCCGCGCTGGCCGGCGCGGCGCTCATCATTAAACAGGAAATCCTCTTCCTCGCCATCGGCCTCATTTTCCTCATCGAGACGGGGTCGGTGATGCTGCAGGTGGCCTACTTCCAACTCACCAAACGCCTCACCGGCGAAGGCAAGCGCATCTTCCGCATGACCCCCTTCCACCACCACCTGGAACTCGGCGGCTGGAAGGAAACGCAGATTGTCACCCGCGCCTGGCTCCTCGCCGTCATCCTCGCCGCCGCCGCCTACTGGCTGTACCGGCGGTATGGCGGGTAGTTCATAACCGCGGTTTTTGTCTTTTCCCCTCTCCCAGGATTGGGAGAGGGGTGCAGGGGTGAGGGCGCGCGGGAGCGCGCAACGATAACAGATGCACTGCAGGAAGAGCGCCGGCGCCGGCGAATATACGGAACATCACAATGAGGTGAGCAGCCATGACGGTCCCATCCGCCGATTTCGTCCCCGTTGTCCCGCAGGACTTCAGCCCGTTCAGTCGTTGGTTCTCCGCCGCGTTTCGCCTCTTCGGCGAGCAGTGGCAGGTATGGGTGCAGCAAGGCTTGATCGCCCTGCTGCTGCTG
>JAKIYB010000027.1:6636-17597 GCA_022708765.1 Armatimonadota bacterium
TATTCCGCTCTCGGCGGGCATGACCTACACCGCGTTAAAGCAAATGCGCGGGGAGCCGATTGCCTTCGCCGACCTCTTCCGCGCCGGACGTTTTCTGCTGCCCTTTTTTGCCGTCAACATCATCGGCGGTATCATGCTCATCCTCGGCTTGGCGCTCTGCTGTATTCCGGGCATTCTTGTGGGCGGCATTCTCACCCCCACCTACGCGCTCATCGTGGACCGCCGCATCGGCTCCTTCAAAGCGCTTGGCCTTTCCATTCAGTTCTGCCGGCAAAACCTGCTCCTCTTTGCCGTCTATTTCCTTGTGGTCGTACTCATTTACCAATTTGCCGCCGGCTTCATCATCGCGATCGCCTTCGCCTATCCGTTGTACACCATCGCCCAGGCCGTCGCCTATTACGACCTCACCTACGGTCTGCCCGGCAGTTCCGCCACGCCCGGCGCGCCCGCCATGCCGCCCACACCGCCGTACCAACCGCCGCCCATCGCGCCGTAGCCCCGTCCTTTGCGAGCGGCGGCGTTTCATGCTACACTTTGACGGCAGGTAACAACGTTGGCGATGCAATTGCTCCTCGCGTGTGTCATCAGTTTTCTCATCGGCGCGCTGCCCTTCGGGTTATGGGTGGGGCTGCTTAAAGGCGTGGATATTCGCACGCTGGGCAGCAAGAATATCGGGGCGACGAACGTGCTGCGCGTGCTCGGTCCCGCGGCGGGGTTGACCGTCTTCGTGCTCGACACGCTGAAAGGCGCGGTCGGTATCCTGCTGGCGGCCTTCGTACTGCTCCCCGGCCTCGATTTCCCCTGGCAGGTGCTCATCGGACTCTTCGCGGTGCTCGGTCACACCTTTTCGCCCTTCCTGCGCTTCAAAGGCGGCAAGGGTGTCGCCACCACGCTGGGGATTTTGCTGGCGTTAAGCTGGCCGGTAGGCTTGACGACGCTGGCGGTCTGGATCATCGTCGTCGCGCTGACGCGGTATGTCAGCCTCGCCTCCATCGTCGCGGGCGTCAGCCTGCCGATCTCGAGCTGGTACTTCCTGCCGCATCCCGCGCGCGTCTGGATGGCGGCGATGACGCTGACGCTGGCGATCCTGGTCATCATCAAGCACCGCGAGAACATCAAGCGGCTGCTGGCGGGCACGGAAGCGAAATTCGGGCAGCGCGTAGCCGCGCCTGTGGAAGAGACGGAGGAGACCGATCATGACGCATGAGCGCATCACCGTCATCGGCGCCGGCGCCTGGGGCACCACGCTGGCCGCCCTGCTGGCACGCAATGGGCTTGACGTGCGGTTGTGGGTGCGCGAACCGGAGATTGTAGACGCCATTCGCCGGCGGCGCGAGAACAGCCGCTTCCTGCCCGGCGTAACGCTCCCCGAAAACCTGCATGTCACGCCCGACATGGCCGACGCGGCCGCCGATGCCACGCTGCTGGTGGTGACCACCCCGAGCAGTTGGCTGCGCGCCACCGTCCGCGGCTTCGCCGGCGCGCTCGACGCGCCGGTGCCGGTGGTGAGCGTGACGAAGGGACTGGAGATTGAAACCGGTAAGCGCATGAGCGAGGTGATTCTGGAGGAGTTGCCGCGCACGCCCGCCATCGCCGCCCTGTCCGGCCCGAACCTGGCGCCGGAAATCGCCCGCGGCCTGCCCGCCGCCACTACCATCGCCAGCGCCGACGCGGCTCTCGCCGCCCGCGCCCAACGCGCCTTCACCGCGCCGCACTTCCGCCCGTATACCGGATCGGACATCATCGGCCTGGAGGTGTGCGGCGCGGTGAAGAACGTCATCGCCATCGCCGCCGGCATCTGCGAGGGGCTGGGCTTCGGCCACAACGCCGCCGCCGCGCTCCTCACCCGCAGCATGGCGGAGATCGCGCGGCTGGTGTGTCGCCTGGGTGGCAAGCCGGAGACGGTGGCCGGCCTTTCCGGCATCGGCGACCTCATCGCCACCTGCATGTCGCCGCTCAGCCGCAATCACCGCGTCGGCCTCGCGCTCGGCCGCGGCGAGGATTACCGCGCGGCGCTGGGCGATTCCGGCCAGGTGGCCGAAGGCGTGCCCACCACCGAGGCGGTGGTGCACCTCGCCCGTCGGCTGGGAGTGGAACTCCCCATCTGCGAGCAGGTCCACGCCATCCTCTTCGAAGACCGCCCCGCCGCCGACGCCGTCCGCGCCCTGATGTCCCGCGACCCGAAAAGCGAAACGTTCATGGGGTGAAAAAACGCCGCCGCCCCCCGGCGAAACTCGCCGGGGGGCGGAAAGAGGACGGCGCGGGCCTGGCCGTTTACGCCGAGATCGGCAGCGGCTCCGGCTGCTGGCCACCGTAGAGGATGGCCTGCACTTCCTCGCTGGTGAGCGTCTCTTTCTCCAACAGCTCGCCCACGATGGTCTTCACCGGCACGCTGTGCTTGCGAATCGTCTCTTTGGCGCGCGTGTAGCACTCCTCGATGATCCGCTGCACTTCCGAGTCAATGCGCTCGGCGGTTTCCTCGGAGTAGTCACGATCCTCCATGATGTCGCGACCGAGGAACACCTGCGACTGGCGTTTGCCCAGCACGCGGGGACCGAGCGTATCGCTCATGCCGTATTCCATCACCATCGCGCGGGCGATGGCGGTGGCGCGCTGCAGGTCGTTGTGAGCGCCGGTGGTCACTTCGCCGTAGAAGAGGTCTTCCGCGGCGCGCCCGCCGAGCATCACGGTGATGTTGTCCATCAGTTCCGAACGCGTGGTCAGGTATTTATCTTCCACCGGCAGGCTAAGGGTGTAGCCCAGCGCCTGGCCGCGCGGCAGGATGCTGACCTTGTGCAACGGGTCCGAATGCTCCAGCAGCTCCGCGAGCAGAGCGTGCCCCACCTCGTGGTAGGCGATGATGCCCTTCTCCTTCTCGGAGATGAGCCGGCTCTTGCGCTCCGGCCCGGCGATGACGCGGTCAATCGCGCTCTCCAGGTCGGCCATCTCGATGCGCGTCTTGCCGTAGCGCGCGGCAATGAGCGCGGCCTCGTTGAGCATGTTGGCCAGGTCCGCGCCGGAGAAGCCCGGCGTGCGGCGCGCCAGCACCTCCAGCGACACGTCTTCGGCGACCGGCTTGCCGCGGGCATGCACGCCCAGGATGGCCTTGCGGCCGTTCAGGTCGGCGTGGTCCACCGTCACGCGGCGGTCAAAGCGGCCCGGGCGCAGCAGCGCCGGGTCCAGCACGTCCGGCCGGTTCGTCGCGGCGATGAGAATGACGCCGCTGTTCGCTTCAAAGCCGTCCATCTCCACCAGGAGCTGGTTCAGCGTCTGTTCGCGTTCGTCATGCCCGCCGCCGAACCCCGCGAAGCGCTGGCGACCCACCGCGTCAATCTCGTCAATAAAGATGATGCACGGCTTGTGCGCCTTCGCCTGCTCGAAGAGGTCGCGCACGCGGGACGCGCCCACGCCCACGAACATCTCCACGAAGTCCGACCCGCTGATGTGGAAGAACGGCACGCCCGCTTCGCCGGCCACCGCCCGCGCCAACAGCGTTTTCCCCGAGCCCGGAGGACCGAGCAGCAGCACGCCCTTGGGAATGCGCGCCCCCAGCGTGGAGTACTTCTTCGGGTTCTTCAGGAAGTCCACGATCTCCGCCAGCTCGAGCTTCGCCTCGTCCACGCCGGCCACGTCGTCAAAGGTCACGCGCGCGGTGTTGCCCGCGATGCGCTTGGCGCGGCTGCGCCCGAAGGCCATCGCCTGCCCGCCGCCCGCTTGCGCCTGGCGCATGATGAAGACCCAGAAGCCGATGAAGAGCACCAACATCAGCACGGTGGGAATGATGTTCGCCAGTACACCGTCAGAGAAGCGCGACTGCTTTACGTCATAGGTGAAAGACAGCGGCTTCTCGCCCGGCTGCGGCGGCTTCGCGGCCAGCGCGGCCTGCGCGGAGTTCAGCTCCTCCATCAGCGTGCGCTGGTCCGCCACCCAGAAGGTGCGGTAGTGCGTCGCTTTGCCGTCCGCCTTGCGCAGCTCGCCGGACAACTGGGTGCCCTGAATTTCCACCGTGGCGATCTCTCCGGCTCCCAACCGGGCTACGAAGTCAGACGTCTTCAGCGTCTGCGCGCGGTTCGCCTGGTTCACGGAGACCCACCAGGAAATCGCGAGCCCGAGCAGCACCACGAATATAATGTAGCGAGAATATTTGGCCAATACCCATCCTCCTTAAGCCGCCATCACGGCAGCGCCGTCCGCGGCGGGGCCATTATAACATAAACCGCACGCGCGAAACACCTGTTCGGTGCTGGCTGAATAAATATTATCGAGATTTTTCTCCCGCGTTGGACACCGGGCATAGTATGCCCTGAATCCGCCTCGGTTATACGCTCACTTTGGCAGCTCAATCGCTCCCATCGGCAATGTTTCGCCAATCCACGCCAGTAATTCCTCGTTCCGCGCCACCGTGAGCAGCACGCGGCCGGAGTTCGCGCGGAAGAGCGCGAAGTCGAAACGTCCTTCTTTCGCGCGCGACTGCCGGGTGCGCCGGGTGCGGAAGGCGGAGCCGCGCGCGAGGCTGACGAAGATCTCCCCGTCATGCACCACGGTGGCCGCCGGCGGCGACAGCCAGTCCGCTTCCAACCGCTGCAGCAGCATCAAATATGCTTCATCCTGCCAGGCCGCCAGCCAGCGCTCGTGCGCCGGCGAGGGCCCCACCAGCCGCAGCAGGTCCAGCCGCATGTCCGTCTCGAAGAAGGACCACGTCTCCTCCACCGCGTAGGGGTAGCCGTCCACCTTGATGATGGCCCCGGGGGCCTGATCCAGGATCATACCGTACCTTTCATCTGGCGCGCTGTTTGCCGGCGCGCGCGAGGCCAGCGCCGCGGTGCGAAAGCGCGCCAGACACCAGGCCGCCGGCGCGTTTACAATAACAAGTCGCGGGCGGTTGCGCAATAGGGAGAAGCGGCGCGCGATGGCGGCTGACGTTTGACATGCATCCCGCCTGGGCAGAACTGTGCTGTCATGCCGACACACCCCGTCTGGACCTTCCGGCGAACAAGGGCTGATTCAGCCGACACGCGCGTGTTGACGCTGCCGGGAGCCTCGGCTATAATGAGCCGAACCGAAGCCGCGCGGGCTTCGGGTTCTTTGTGTTTGTCCCCATGACGGGGTGCGCGACACCAGAAGATATCATGACGGCGCCCATGGCCGTCTCAGGAGTACCGACAGATGCGACGTACGCTGAATTTATGGCTGGCCGGCATTCTGCTGCTGACGGTCATTGCATTCCTTGGCGTGTTTCAGCCGATGACCTTCTCGCCGCGGAAAGATCCGAGCGACATGCAGAGCTACCTGCGGCCCATCGGATCGCAATATAAGGGGCCGAAAGACCCGCCGGGCGAATTCACTTCCATCGGCGTGGGCGACAGCAAACTGCGCATTTTCTTCTATAAGCCGCAGCATAACCTCCGCCTCGGGCTGGACCTGCGCGGCGGCATGCGCGTGGTGGTGCAGATTCCCAACCGCGCCATTCTGACCTACCCACTGACGAAGAAAATCGTCGGCAACGCCGAGGTACTGAATAAGCAGGAAGCCTTGATTACAGCGCTGGATGAAGAGGGCGTGCTGCCGCCGTCGGCGAAACCGCAGGTGACCGTCACTGAAAGCCAGGCACAGGTGGTCACCCTGGTCGAGAACCAGGATGTGGCGACCGCCCAGTTCAAATCCGTGAACGCCGCCATGGACGAGGTCTTCGGCGCCGGCACCTATACGAAACCGACCGCGACCGCCATCTATCAGCCCTCCAACGAGACGGTGCAGGAGAGCGTGCGCAGCATTCTCGAAAAACGCCTGAATGCCACCGGCCTCACCGAGGTGACCGCGTATAACCAGAGCACCAATCGCGTGGTGCTGGAAATCCCCGGCGTGAAGGATCCGGACCGCGTCTATGAAATCCTCGGGCAGCCGGGCCAGATGGAGTTCCGTCTCATCCCACGCGACATTACCGTCTACGTGGACGACGAAAGCAACCCACGCGTGGTGACCGCCTTCAATACGACCACCAATGCGCCGGTTGATGCGAAGCTGGTGGTGGCGCGCTCGGAATTCGTGCTGCCGGGCAGCGCGATGGACGGCAAGAGCAAGCCGACCATGCATGAAAACGCGTGGGCGGTGTCCTTCGCGATGAAGTCGCAGCAGGACCGCGCCATCTTCGCCCGCTACACCGGGCAGAATGTCGGCGCGCAGCTCGCCATCGTGCTCGACGGCGAGATCTTCTCCGCCCCGACGATCCAGAACCAGATTGACGGCAGCGGCGTCATCACCGGCTCGCGCGACGAACGCGAAGCGCAGAACCTGGCGATCTTCCTCAACGCCGGCGCGTTGCCGGTGCCGGTGAGCATCGTGGAGAACCGCACGGTGAGCGCCACGCTGGGCGCCGACTCGGTGGACCTCAGCATGAAGGCGGGCCTGATCGGCCTGCTCGCCGTGCTCATCTTCATGTTCGCCTACTATCGCCTGCCGGGCCTGATGGCCAACTTCTCACTGATCATCTACGTGGCGCTCACGCTGGCGGTGCTGAAGTTCTTCGACGCCACGCTGACGCTGCCGGGCATCGCCGGGTTGATCATCTCTATCGGCATGGCGGTGGACGCCAATATCATTATCTTTGAACGCCTGAAGGAAGAGTTGCGCGCGAAAAAGCCGCTGGAAACAGCTATTGACGTGGCCTTCGCCCGCGCGTGGACGGCCATTCTCGACTCGAACATGGCCTCGCTCATCACCGGCACCGTGCTCTACATGCTGGGCACCGGCGCGGTGAAGGGCTTCGCCATCACGCTGATGATCGGCGTCGCCGTGTCCATGTTCACCGCCATCACCGTCACGCGCCTCTTCCTGAAGCTGATGGTGCGCAGCCACACCGGCCACAACCTGGCCTGGTACGGGCTGTAATCACAATACGAATTCCCCCTCTCCCGCCGGGAGAGGGGACGGGAAGTGAGGGATAGTATCCGCGCTTCCCTTCCGATATCCGATCCGGGCACCGGCCCGGGCCACCACTTATGGAGGCAACACGTCGTGGTTGATCTGTTTCGTAATCGCCATTGGGATCTGGTGAGCAAGCGGGGATGGTACTACCTCATTTCCGCGATTATCCTGCTCGTCGGCTTCACGGCCCTGTTTCTGAATAAAGCCCGCACCGGCGCCGCGCTGAACTACGGCATTGATTTCGAGGGCGGCGGGCTGGTGAGCTACCGCATTGCTGGCGAGTTGCCATCGTCAAAGCACGCCGCGGTCATCCAGGAACTCCGCTCGACGCTGGAAGAGAAGGGGCTCACCACCGAGGTGCAGGTATCGTCCGGCGGCCTCAACGCCACCGGTGACGTCGTCATCGTACGTATTCTGATGAAGAACATGGCCGATGAGGAGAAGAACGATTACCTGAACGCGCAGGTCGGCGAGAATATTACCCCGGCGGTGGAGTCCGCGCTGGCGGCGCAAAACGCGAAACTGGACAGCGTCGTGCAGCAGCCGGAAAGCCAGGAAGTGGTCACCGGCACCGTGTCGCAGGAACTCGTGAATAACGGCATTCTCGCGGTCGTCCTCGGCTTGCTGCTCATCCTCGGGTGGATTTACATCCGCTATAACATCGGCGGCTTCAGTTGGCGCTTCGCCACGGCCGGCATCGTCGCGCTGTCGCACGACATCCTGTCGCTCATCGGCATCTTCGCACTGCTGCACACCGTCCTGCAGGTGAACAGCCCCTTCATCGCGGCGCTGCTGACGGTGCTCGGGTTCTCCATCCACGACACCATCATCATCTTCGACCGCATCCGCGAGAATATGCGCCTGCGCAAGGGCCGCACCTTCGCCGAGACGGTGAACATCTCCATCCTGGAGACGCTGGCGCGCTCTGTGAATACCGTGCTCACCACGCTGTTCCCGCTCATCGCCCTCTACTTCTTCGGCGGGCCGACGCTGCGCGACTTCGTCGCCGCCATGCTCATCGGCATCGTGCTGGGCGCCTACTCGTCCATCTTCGTCGCCGGGCAGCTCGTGGTGAGCTGGTCGAAGAAGCAGGATAAGGTAATGCCGGGCAGCCTCTTCGCCGCGCCGGAACCGGCGATGGCCGCCGCCACCGCGGCGCCAGCCGCGTCCGTGCCGGTCACCACCGCCGCGCCGTCCGTCCCGGCCCCGCAGGCCGGCCCCGACAAGGACGCCATCAAGCGCGCCCGCCAGGCCGGCAAAACGGCGAAACGGAAACGGTAAATCAGGGGAACATCCGGGTCGCAACAACGGGAGCGTGCAAAAGCCACGCTCCCGTTTTGTTATGGATTCCGCGTTACTCTTTCGTATACACGCACACCACCACGCCTTCGCCCAGCGCGGCGCGCGACTTCTCCAACGCGGCGCCCGCCCAGGGGGTGACGGCGTCGCGCTGGACGTAGTTGATGGCGCGGTTGTTCAGCGTGCTCCAGACAGCCATCGCGTCGCCGAAGGTGAGGAAGTGGCGCGGAATACTCCCCTGGAATTCGTTGGCGCGGAAATACATCAGATCGAACTGCGTGGGGGAGTGACCTAACCCGAAGGCGTGCCCCAACTCGTGCGCCAGCGTCTTCTGCAGCTCCACCGCGGAGAGCGGCGCGTGGGTGATCGGGTCGTTTGCCGCGATCAGCACCTCAAAGTAGGGATTGCTGGCGGTGCCGAGGAGCTTGGTGAGCCCCAGGATGTTGTTCAGGCCGGAGTAGCTGATGCTCGGTACCAGCTTCACTTTGATGCGCTCGTTACCGTTCGGCACGTTGCTGACGACCGTCACTCGCGGGTCCGCCTGATACCACAGCCGGATCGCCTGCTCGTTTTCCACCGCCAGGTCAAACCCCGCCGGCCCGGCCGCCTCTACCGTGACGTTCACCGGCACCGGGTAGTGCGCGTTGGCGAATTGCAGGCTCGGACTGAACGGCGCGTTCTCCGCGGTATACAGGGTAAAGTAGTTCGGCGTATCCACGCTGAAGGGCTGGGTGGGGTTCGCCCCCAACACTGGCGCGGGCGGCGCCACAAACGAGACTGAGGCCTTGCCGCCCCCGCTCCCGCACCCGGCGAGAACCAGAAGCAACGCTATCACTACCAGGCTATAGCCCAGACGACGATTGTGCGTCAACATCGTGCTGCATCTCCTCAACAACAAATCCTGCCGCATTGGATGATACCCGTCACCGCCCGCGTCTCACACGTGCCGACCGTTCCATTCCCTGACGCAACCCGCGGCCCGCGCCGCTCAGGTAAAAATTCGGCGGCGGAACGCGCCGCCCCTCTTGCGAACATTCGATTGCTCTGCTATACTACAAACGTAATTTTGCCGGAGGGACAACAATGGGCCAGACGCGCGTGCATGAAGGGGTGGATGTCTACGCGGTGTTCGCCAACGGCCAGGTGGCGCCGCGGGCGTTTCGCTGGAGCGGGCGCACGTATACCGTGGATCAGGTGCACCAGCGCTGGACCGGCCGCAATGGCGAAGTGCGCCTCTTCTACTTCGCCGTCACCGCCGCAGGCAACGCCTACAAACTCTGCTTCAACGCCCAGGAACTCTACTGGATGCTGGAAGAAGTCTACGCGTAGGCGTAATGGATCCCCACGTTGTAGCTTGCCTGCGCCATTAGTATCAGCCTCTTGTAGGGAATGTCCCGCCGTGGCATTCCCGGCGTGACGAGCGAGCAGACGGTATCGGCCTGTATCTCTCGATAGCGGATTCAACGGCGCACCGCACCCTCACTACCACTCCCCTCTCCTCGTGGGTCGTTTGTCATGACCACCGCTCTTCCCCCTCTCCCAGAATTGGGAGAGGGGGTGAGGGCGCGCGCGGGAGCGCGCAATAATCCGAAATCCCTCTCCCTCACACGTGAATATCCTCCTCCGCCGCCAGTTCTGCCGTCTCGAGCTGCACCGTCTGATGGGCGATGGCGCAGTGGCCGCGCAGGAGGGTGCGGATGGCTTCCAGCGTGGCGATGGTGTAAGCGTCCGGGGTGACAACCACGTGGCAGCTCAGTGCGTGGCGGCCGCTGCTGATGCTCCACACGTGCAGGTCGTGCACGCCGGTCACCCCCGGCACGCCCAGCAGTGCCTCGCGCAGCTCATCCAGCTTGACGTGCGCGGGCGTTGCTTCCAGCAGGACGTCGGTCGCCTCGCGCAGCAGGCTGACGGCGCCGACGATGATGAGCGCGGCGATGCCGATGGCGAGCAGCGGGTCGGCGATATACCAGCCGAAAGCGAGGATGAGCACGCCGGCGGTCACCGCGCCCAGCGAACCGAGCAGATCGCCAAGCAGGTGGTAAAAGGCCGCGCGCACGTTCAGCGAGTGTGCGTGACCGCGATGCAGGATGACGGCGCCGATGAGATTGACGACCAGCCCGCCGCTGGCAATGAGCAGCAAGCCGAGGCCGACCACTTCCGGCGGGTCGGACAACCGGCGCACCGCGTCCACGATGATGAAGACGGATAATCCGAGCAGGGCGATGCCGTTGAAGAGCGCGGCGAGAATCTCCAGCCGGTAGAAGCCGTACGTCTTGCGCGGGGAGGCCGGGCGCTGCGCGAACCACAGCGCGAAGAGCGCCAGCGCCAGCGCGCCGACGTCGGTGAGCATGTGCCCGGCATCTGAGAGCAGCGCCAGGCTGTTCGTCAACAGCCCGCCCACCACCTCGGCGATCAGGTAGACGCCGGTGAGAATCAGCACCACCGTCAACCGGCGGCGATTCTCCCCCGCGTGCCCGTTCTCATGCTCGCACTCATGCTCATGCGCCGTCATCTCAGAACGAGTATACCCGCCTCACCCTCCTACTCCTACTCGTGTTCGTACTCGTACTCGAAAACTGACCGAATGTGCGCCTTCACTCGCCCGCCTGGCGTGGCCTCCCTCACTCCTCCCCGTCCTCTTCCTCCTCGAACTCGTCGTCCGCGAAGGTCTTTTCATCGTCCTCGTCATCGAAGGCGCCGGGGGCCCGGCCGGTGACGGCGGTGGAGGGGGCGAAGAT
>JAKIYB010000280.1:0-2110 GCA_022708765.1 Armatimonadota bacterium
TCTAGCGATGTTTCCGCCGGTGTTACCGTCGAGACGACCCATGAGCCTTCATCGAGTTTCGGCATGAAGTCGCGTCCGACTGCCAGCAGTCCCACGGCGGAGGGGATGAGTAACGCAATGGCGATGCCAATCACCAGCCACCGACGCTGCAGCGCCCATTCCAGCAACGGCACGTAACCCCACTTGATCCAGGCGACGAACTTGACTTCGCCCTCAGCATCTTTATGTGGTTTCGGATGCAGGAAGCGCATCCCGAGCACCGGCGTCAGCGTCAGAGAGAGTACCAGCGCCACCAGCATCGCCGCCGCTACGGTGACGGCCAGCGGGCGGAAGAGGAGTCCCTCGATACCGCCCATCAGGAAGAGCGGGAGGAACACAGCGATGATGATGAGGGTGGCGAAGGCGATGGGGCGGCCCACCTCGATGGCTGCTTTATGCGCTACGGTCCGCTTCACATCAGGGTCATGGAGGTTCCCCCGACTGCGATGGAAGCGGTGGTAGAGGTTTTCCACCATGATAATCGAGGCATCCACCATGATGCCCACCGCAATCGCCAGTCCGCCCAGCGACATGGTATTCAGGCCGACGCCCAGTTGCCGCATGAGAATCCCGGCGATCATCACGGACAGCGGCAACGACGCCGCCACGATGAGCGTGCTACGGAAGTGGCCCAGGAAGATCAGCAACACCAGAATAACCAGCACCGCCCCAATGAGGATGGCGCGCGTCACGCTGGACAGCGAATGCTCGATGAGATGCGTCTGATCGTAATACGGCATGATCTTCACGCCTTTTGGCAACGTCTCCTGCAGTTCGCCGATAGTGCGCTCGATGCCCTTCACCACCTGCACCGTGTCGGCATTCGGCTGCTTGATCACCAGGGCGACGACCGTCTCTTTGCCACCCTTGCTGGCGATGCCGCGCTGAATCGCCGTACTCTCTTCGATACGCGCGACATCCCGCAGGTAGACCGGCACGCCGTTACGCGCCGTCACCACTGTCATCTCGATGTCTTCCACCGAGTTGAAGCGGCCCAGGCCACGGACGGTATACTCGGCGACGCCGGTGCTGATGAAGCCCCCCGACGCATTCTCGTTGCCGCCTTTTACCGCCTCTTCGACATCCTTGAGAGCGACGTTATAGGCGCGCAAGGCGTTCTGATCCAGGGTGACCCGGTACTGTCGCAGCTTGCCGCCCATGTTGAGCACTTCGGCGACGCCGGGCACGTTGAGCAGGCTATAGCGAATCTGCCACTCGGCGAGTTCGCGCAGTTCCGTCGGCGGCAGATCTCCTTCGACGGCGAACTCATACACTTCGGCCAGGCGGGTGGTGGCACTGGAGAGGGTTGGTGGCTCAGTACCCGGCGGCAATTGGCCGGTCACCTGTGACATACGCTCGGTGACGAACTGGCGCGCCCGCCAGAACTCCGTCTCGATGCCAAACTCGACGACAACCGAGGACAACCCCTGTGTCGTTTGCGAGCGCACGCGCTGCACGCCGGGCAGCCCATTCATCGCCGCCTCCATCGGGCGGGTGATGGTCGTTTCAATCTCTTCGGCGGCCATTGCCTCATTTTCGGTGACTACGGTGAAGACCGGGATGGTAATGTCGGGATACACGTTGCGCGGCAGTTGCTGGTAGGCGGTGATGCCAAAGACCAGCGCGAGCCCGACGAGCATCACGACTATGGCTTGTTGACTGAACGCGGCATGGATGACTTTCTCGATCAGGCTGCCGTGTGGATGGTGTTGCTGTTCCATGCTCCCCCCTTAATGATCGGCACAGCCGGCTTCGAGGGTGCCGGAACCGAACGCTGTCTTCAACTGGTAGTTGCCGGTAGTCACGACATCGAGGCCGGGTTCCAGTCCGTTGATGACTTCGATTTTGTCGCCGTGGGTCGTCCCCAAGGTGACTTCCAGCTTATCAAAGGATCCGCAGCTCTTTCCTGACGCCTGGTCGTCCTCGCAGTCCATGCAGGGTGAGAAGACGATCTTTTTTCCAGCCTCATCCAATACGGCGGTTTTCGGAATCAGCAACGCCTGCGTGCCTTTCCCTGTCGCGATGTTCACGGTGGCGAACATGCCGGCTTTCAAAGCGGAACCGGGATTGG
>JAKIYB010000280.1:2120-6253 GCA_022708765.1 Armatimonadota bacterium
TACGTCACAGCGGATACGCGCGGTGCGCGTCTCGGTGTTCATGCCTGTGCCGATATGGCGCACGACCCCACGGAACATCTTCCCGGGGAAACTAGCGACGGTGATCTCGGTGGCCTGCCCCAGGCGCACCTGTGCGAGATCTTTCTCGTAGACATTCGCCCACACCCACACGTGGTTGGTGTTAATAATGGTGAAAAGGTCGGAGGAGGCTTCAACGGCCTGTCCCGGCGTGGCCTGGCGCTCGGTGATGATGCCGCTGATCGGCGCGGTGATCGGAATGCTCACGGCATTCCCAGAAGCGCCGGCAACGCGGAGCGCCCGCAGTGCATTTTCCGCGGCTTGCACTTCCGCCCGTGCGCGCGCCAACTCGGCTTCCGCGCCTTGGATTTCCTGCTTAGCAAGCAGCGACTTTCCGGCGACTTGTTTCTCGCGGGCCAGCACAGATTGGGCGACAGTCAGTTGGCCTTTGGCGCGTTGTAATGCCGCTTCACAGGTATCAACTTCTCGTTCAGTCTGATGGAGCGCCGACTCCGCGGCCTTCGTTTCCGCCGACGTATACAGCCCCTGCCCGGCGATGTTTTCTTCACGCGCCAGTGTCTGTCGTGCGATGTCGAGATGAGTGCGTGCTTCTTTCTCTTTCGCATTGGCGTCTTCAAGATCGGCTTCAGCAGCTTCGACTTCACGCCGCGCGGCGATGCCGGCATCAAAGAGCCGTTTGCCGCGATCATACGCTGTCTGCTTTACTTTAGCCGCAGCCCGGGCCGATTCGAGTTCCGCCTGGGCTTCAGCGACTGCCCCTCGAGCCGCTTCGATCTGCGGGCCATGGTAGGCATTGGCCTTTGCCAGCTTTTGCTTGCGTTCAAGATCATTTGCCGCCAATTCTCGGGCGTTCCGGGCGCGTGCCAGCGCGGCTTCAGCTTGCTTGACTTCGGCTTGTGCCGAACCGAATGCGGCTTCCGCATCCTCAAGTGGGCGCTGGGTGAAAGCACCTGTCGCAGCCAGTTCTTTGATGTTGGCCAGTTTGGCGCGCGCCGCCTGTTCCTCCGCATGGGCGCGGATGAGCGCCGACTGGACATCGGCTACATCGCGGCTGGCGACGGTGGCGAGGGTCTGGCCAGCGTGCACGCGCTGCCCAACTTTCCCGGCAAGGTGGGTCAGACGCCCGGAAACAGGAGAGCCCACCCTGGCGGTCTGGTCTTCATTGTGCTGCACCTCACCGGTGACTGACAACTGGGCGGTCACGTGAGCAAGGACCACCGACACCGTTTCCAGCCCGGCAACCTTTACGCCTTCGTGCGCATCGGCATGCTCCACTGTGATGTCTGCCTTCTCGGTATGCCCACCTTCCTCTGTCGGACAACAGGCGTCATGTCCAGTAGTAGAGTGGGCCTGGGCATGAATGCTACGCTGCCGGATGACGATCATGCCCGTAAGGATCAGCAACACTGCGGCAATAACGGCAATGATCCATCGGTGTTTCATCGGGGTACCTCCTTCTCGGGGATGGGCAGCGTCTCAACGCCGACGGCCCAGGTCAACTGCGCCAGCGCCTTGTGATACTCTCCAAGGGTGGCGAGATATTCCGTTTTCACAGCCCGCACGGTGCGGCGTGCATCAAGGACTTCCAGATAGGTCATGGCACCTTCGGTGAAACCGAGGCTCGCCATGGCAGCGAGTCGCTCCGCTGGTGGCAGCACTTGTGCGCGCAAGGTGTTGAGCTGCGATTCGGCGCTGTGAACTGCAACCAACGCGGTGGCAACCTCCTGCCGGATGGCGAGACGGGTCTCCTCGCCTCGCTTCCCCTGGGCGCGCACCGCAGCCTCCGCGCGCTGGCGGTCGGCTTTGGTAGAGCCCCAGTCCACTAGTGGTAACGAAATGCCCAACCCGACGCCGCCATCGCCGGCCCACTCCTCCTGGCGCACCTGTATGGTGACATCCGGCCTACGGGCGGCGCGAGCGACTGCCACCTCTGCCTGGACGATCGTGATCCCGGCCTGCGCCAGTGGCAACTCTGGACGATGGGTTTCGGCCAGACGGTACAGGGCAACCTCATCGAGCGTGGTGGACGGCTGGGTGAGCGTATCCTCCAGGATGGTCGGCGTCGAGGGATCGCGACCCAGCGCCGTATTCAAGGCAATGGTCGCCTGCGCCACCGCCGCCTGGGAGCGTGCCCACTGTTGACGGGTGCGGGTCAGTTCGACCTCCATTTTCATGACGTGCGCCGTGGGTTCGTTGCCGAGTTCCACCTGCTTCTTCGCGGCAACCAGCAGTGCTTCGGCGTGCTGCATGTTTTCAGCATCCGCCGCGGCGATTGCCTGTGCCTGGGCGAGATCCCAGTAGGCAGTCCGCACCGCAAGGAGCACCGCGCGCTCCGCGATCCGCCGTTTAGCCTGTGCCGCGTCCAGCGCGCCGGCCGCGGCGTTCGCGCGGGCTTTACGGGCGCCGTTGAGTTCCAGTGGCTGCGAAATAGAGATAAACTCGTCCGATCCCGCGGGGCCCAGCACGCCGGGAGTGATGACTATCTCGGGGTTGCTCAGCGCCTTCGCGCCGCGCAGGCCGGCCAGCGCGCCCGCCACATCCTCCTGTGCCACCTCCAGCGCGGGATGGTGGACACGGGCATACGCGAGGGCTGCCTCCAGGGTGAGTGTCTCCTGGGCGCACGCAGACAACACCGTCAGCATCACAACCAATAGAAATAGTATCTGTCTGATAGGCATAAGCTCTAACCTCATCAGGAATATGCCTGCCAGCGGCAACACACTGAGGTGTACGGCTGGCAAGGCGATGATGGGCAGGACACGGTCGTTACGACCAGTGGTCCGGTGTCAGGAACAGGTGGGCTGCGCCGATGCCGCAGGCTCGCTCTGCGCACGCGCAGGCACAAATACACCTGTGGGTGCGAGACAGCCATTTGTGAAAGGTGATATCACACGGCAAAGAGACCGGGCGCAGACGTGGTGAGGTTAGGCTCGCGGAGGTTGGAAGATGGCGAAGACGAGATCGCGTGGTACAACGACGGCTGTACCCTGTGTGATGGCGCGTGACGTGGGTGGATGCGTCGCAGTGCGCGACACCGTTGTGTCGTCAACAAGGACCGGCGTCTGACAGCACATACACGCGCAAACATGCGCCGTTCCCTCGTCCACATGCCCATCGGCATGGGCAAAGATACATGGCGCCGTTCCTAATAGGAACGCCGTCAGCAGCACCAGACCCAACAGCTTTATGAGATGCCGGTACCGACGTGTTGCCATCATCGCTCTGTATTATGGCGGGGAATGGCCCTCCCTGTCAACGATAAAGTCGGTGGTATTTATCAAAAGGTGAGAGGGGCTACACCATCGGTAAGGTTGATCCCAACGAACACCTGCTGTCCGGTGGAAAACCAACTGCCGAACCAGAGCGTACCATCTGGTGTGGTCACGCCGGCCATGCCGCCTTGCAGGTTGCCGTCGGTATTCGTCAACTGGACTTCGCCAAGCGTGGTGATGCGCCGGGCCGTCGGATCGAAGCGGAAAAGATTCGGGCGAGTTCCGGAGAAGTAGTAAATCATGCCGTCCAGGCCGGTGGTGATGGCGTGCACCACCCGCAGCCCTTGCTGTTCATGCACGCCGGAGTCGCCAAGGTCATGCACCACCGGCGCCTGCCCCGGCTCCACCACCAGTTCGAAGAGATGCCCGGTGACCGAAGCGCCGCCGTAAATGCGCGTTCGGTCGTGATTGACCGCCAGCGCATATGGCATGTTAGGTCCGATGCGGTCGACGCCGGTAATCCAGACGCCGGTCAACTCGATGCGCCTCTCCTGGTTGCTGTAGCGCACCACCTGCCCCTCGCGCGTGAAGGTATACAACCAGCCGTCGGCCGCTAGCTTCATGTCGCGGCAGTGATAAAAGCCGGTGCAGCCGTCGCGCGCCTGGTCGGGCGCGAAGGGATACGGGATGGGAAGCTGCCGGCTGTCCAGCAACCGCTCTGCCGACATATCGTAGGCGCCTAACAGGATGCGGTTGCCGGTCATGAAGTAAAGAATGTCCCGTACCGGGTCGCTGGTGAGGCACATGTAATAGAGGCCGCACTCGGTGATGTCACGGGGGTATTCCCGCTCCTTCGGGAAGAGGATACCGTGATTCGTGCAG
>JAKIYB010000281.1 GCA_022708765.1 Armatimonadota bacterium
ACCATCACCGTCGGCAGCGACCGCATCACCTATCCGCCGGGGGCGACGGCGACCATTCGCGTCACGCTGGCAAATCCCGGCGCGACTGCCGTCGCCGGCGTGATGACAGTGCGACTGGTGACAGGCCTTGACGCCATTACCCCGGTGGTGGAAGAGGCGCTGACGCTGGAGCCGCGCGGCACGCTGACGCGCGCATATCCCGTTAACATCGGCACGGCACAGTGGGGGCGAGGAGTGGAAGCGCGCTTCGCCGCCGGTGACACGGTGACTCTCGGCACACATGCCTTCAGTGTTATCACCAACCCTTTCCAGGCTGCCATTCACGGCGCCGGATTACCAATGACGGGCAGCCAGTATTGGGATGATGCCACCGCCCGCGTTGAATGCGAGAAGCTGGCAGCCAAGAACCTGGAAAACTACTGCAACATTTACGAAGCCTTCGCCTGGGCGCCGTGCGATTACGCGAAAATGACGCTGGACGATGATGAGCCGTTCCACTCCGGACAGGCATCCTACTGCCGCCGCCGCTCGACGCTTATCCTGCTGCACGAAATTTATCACCAGCGCGGCATCCATGCCATCACTTACGGCAAGTCCTGCGGCGCGGCGCGGTACGGCCTGGCATACGGCTTCCGCCACCCCGAGCAGATGAATATGGTCAATCCCGCCGGCTTCTGCCACGAGGATATGAGTGTGGACGTGCTGGACCGTTACGCCGAGAACCGCTACGAAGAAGGCGAAGGCCGTTGGAATCGCTGGCTTTCAACCTGGACGCAGGCGGGCAATGTGGATGCCGCCGATTTTGGGGTGGACGAAATCGCCCGCTCCGCCGCGCAGCTTGGCTGGGATGGCGTTCGCTATGATGGCCACTTCAGCTATTTTGACCACTCAAACCAAGCCGCCCGCCTGGTGGCGCACGCCGAGAAGCGCCTGCTAACCCAGCGCCCCGACTTCGGTATCGGCTATAATTACCTCGGTCACGATCATGACGATCCAGAATATGCGCTGACCGACCGCGAGCTGGCCGCCGCCGCGCATAACGGCGGCCTTATTATGTCGGAAACGTACCGCGGCTATCGTAACAACGTGCTGTCGAATATCCGCCACCTGCAATCCGCCGGTGACGCCGTGCGCATGAACGGCGGCTACTTCCTCACCATCTTCGACGGCGGCGGTCTGTATAATGCCGCACTGCAATACGCCGCCGGCGCGCGGCTCATGCCCGGCGGCGCGCCGATCCCGCGCCTGAATAAGTTTGCCACCCGCTACTCCGACTTCATCCTCGATCCGTCCTTGCACCGTCTTCGGCAGCCCGCGCGCATCCTCGAGCCGCACGGCGACCCCGGCTTCCTCTGGGACGCCTTCATCTACGAAAAGCGCCTGTCGCCCACCCGCAGCCAGTTAATCCTCCACCTCGTCAACGTGACCCGCGACCTGGACTTCCGCATCACGCAAAATCCGCCATGGAAAGCGCCGCGGGGACTGAATCCCCCACGCGAGTATGTCGGCTTCACCCTGCGACTGCCCGCCGGCTACACCGCCGCGCGCGCATTTGTCACCGATGATTACGACGCCTTCACCCCGCAAGCCGCCGTCTTCACCGGCAGCAGCCTCGTGGTGTCGCGCGTAGAGCTGTGGACGATGGCGGTTATTGATCTGGAACGCGATGTGAAGGCCCCCACGCTTGCCGACGCCTGTGCCATCCCGTTGAAGAAGGATGAGCCGGTGACACCGGAGGTGCTGGCAAAGATCCTCGACGGCCCGCTGGAAAGCGCCGCTCCCACCATGCACCGCCTGACCACGCCTCCGGACTTCACGAAACATGCCGGCGGCCTTGATCGCAAGGAGTTCGCTGGCGGCGATACGCCGATGGCGCTGCGGCGCAACGGCCGCACTGACATTCACTATACGCGCGGCATCTTCGACGACCTTAATCACCCCTGGGAAGCGCTGATGCGCCTGCCGCGCCGCCGCGTCACCACCTCGACGCTGGATGACGGGCGCACCGCCTGCAGCACCAAGCTGGCGGCGGATAATGTCTGCTGCCTGACGAACTTCCCCTCCGACTTCGACCTCGCCGGTCAGGACGTGCTGGTGATTGACAACGTCCCGGCGCCCGGCTTCACCCGCGAGCAGCGTCACGCCATCCTGCGCTTCGTGAAGGGCGGCGGCTCGCTACTGGTGCTGGGCGACTGGCACGGGCTGTCGCGGGGTTGCTGGGAAGGCTCCTTTATTGAAGAGGTGCTGCCGGTGCGCGTGAAGCAAGCCGATTACCTGCTGCGCGTGACGGGTGCGAATCAGCGGCTTGCTGCCACTACCGCGTATCGCGCGGTGCTGAAGGCGGCGCCGCCCGATTTCGGCCCCGGTCCTTCGCTGGACTGGATGTGCCCGCTGCAGCCGCGCCCCGGCGCGCAGGTGCTGCTCACCGCCGGTCCGCACCCCTTCCTGGTGGTTGGCGGTTATGGCGCCGGGCGGGTGGCGGTCTTCGCCGGCTCGCATTCCGGCGAACCGGCGCACCCCTACTGGCAGTCCGATGCCTGGCCGTCGGCGATGGCCGCGGTGCTGGCCTACCTTGCGGAGCCGGCGTCCGCCGTCTCGCCCCACAACGATGCCGCCGGCCTGCGCGCCCGCATTGACGGCAACCTGCGCGGTACGGATGCGGATACGCAGGCGGAAACGGCCCGGCTGCTGCGCCTGCTGCTGGAATCCGAACGCGAGGACGATGCCTACTACGCCGCCGGCGCGCTGCTGGAATACCCCGATGCCGTGGGCGCGCGGGACGGCTGCCTGCTGGCGCTGCGGGTTCTACCGCTGGTGGATGCGAGGCTTCCCCGCTGGCGGGCGCTGGCCGAGAAGTACCGCTTCCTGCCCGACTTCGACGATCTGGACGCCCCGGAGATGGCCGGGAATTTTCTGCTCGGTGAGGACGGCGTGAAAGGCAGCGATCTGCTCGCCGCCGCCCTTGCCGCGAAAACCGTCCCCGCCCTGACCGCCGAGAGTTTTCAGCAATGGCAGGGGCTGGATGCCCGGATACGGCTGTGGTGCATTGGCCTGGCGGGCGACCGCCGCGCGCTGCCCCTGCTGAAGCAGATGCTCGAGCAGGCGCGCGCGCGGGAACGCAAGGAGGCGGCGGTCCCCGAATGGCAGCGCATAAATCAGCACGAGCTCCCCCTGTTGCGGCCGTTCCTCTACTACGCCCTGCTGCGCTGCGGCCAGCGCGACGACGCCACCCGCGAAGCCTTCTGCCGCGCCGTGCTTGACCTGCCACTGTATACCTGGCGCCAGCGCTGGATTTTCGAGCAGAGCGGCGACATGCGCGGCATTGACCTGGAGATCGGCCGCGCGCGATTGGCGCGTGCCCGCCGGCTGCTCTGGGAACTGGAATACGCCGAGAAACTGCTCCCCGCGCTCTTCCAGCCTTCGGTGGTGGGCGCCGACGACGTCGGACTGCGCGCCGCGATGCGGGCCATGCGCGACGCCGACTGCCTGAAAGCCCTGCCGCTGATGCTCGACTACCTGGACGCCCTTGGCCCGGATGCGCGGCCCGCCATGGCGGCGCTGGCTGATGCAAAGCTGAAGCCGCTACGGCAGTATCTGAAAGGGAGGGAGTGAGCGATGCGTATCTTCTTCCTCCTGCTGGTACTCGCGCTCTTCGCCCCCCTGCGCGCGGCGACCGATGTCCTTGCCGCCGTGCTGCTGGAAGGCAAGTGGGGCTTCATTGATCCCGCCGGCACGCTGGTCATCCCCGCCCGTTATGACGATGTCGCGGATTTCTCCGAAGGCCTGGCCGCCGTGCGCCAGGAAAAGCTATGGAGTTTCATCGCCGCTGATGGAAAGAACGTCGGTAAACTCAGCTTCGACGCCGCCGGCGCCATGACCGGCGGGCTGGCGCCGGTGCGCGTCGGCGGAAAGTGGGGCTACGCCGACCGGGATGGGCGGCTCGCGATTCCACCGCGCTTCGACAACGCCGACGCGTTTTCGGACGGCTGCGCCGCCGTGCGCATCGGCGCCGCCTGGGGCTACATTGACGACAAAGGTACGCAAATCGTCAAGCCGCGGTATGACGAAGCCGCTCCCTTCAGCGACGGCCTGGGCCGCATCCGTATGGACGGCAAATATGGCTTCGTAGACCGCGCCGGTAAACTCGTCATTCCGCCAACACATGAAGAAGCCTGGCCCTTCCAGAATGGACGCGCCCGGGTCGGGGTGCCCGGTCGCTTCCGCGTCGTCGGGATGGGCGTGATTGATAAAACCGGCGCCGCCGTCATCCCGCCGACCTTCCCCATTCTCGGCGAGTTCCGCAACGGCCTGGCGCGGGCGGTGACGGACCGGGCCATCGGCTTCGTCAACGAGAAGGGCGCCTTCGTCATTGACCTGCTCGCGGCTGCCGCGCCTGATGCCGAGGTGGAAACGCGCTCCGCCCGGGAGGCCAAAGCCGCCGCCGACAATATCTGGGAGTTCTCCGACGGCCTGGCGCGCTTCCGTTCCGGCGGCAAATACGGCTTCATCAATGCCGCGGGCACGGTGGAGATATTGCCCACATTCGCTGCCGCCAACTCGTTCGCCGGCAGTCTTGCCGTCGTGCGGGTGGACGGCAAATACGGGTATATTGACCCGTTCGGCGCCCTCGCCATTCCCGCGCACTTCGACTGGGCGGACGATTTCGCCCACGAGCGCGCCCGCGTCCTGCGCGCGGGCAAGTGGGGCTTCATTGACCGAGCCGGCAAGGATGTCGTCCCTCCGCGCTTCGCATATGCCCGAAGTTTTCACGCGGTGGATGTCCGTCCCGCGCCGTAAGCGGTTACTTCGCCGGCGCATCGCCCCAGTCCGGCACCACCAGCACCTCGCCGTCTTTCAGCGCCGACTTGTGCGCCATCACCCCGGCGGCGGTGTAGCGCGCGGCTTCCCAGGCGTTAATAGCAGGACGGCGGCCGTGAGCGATGGCGTCCACGAATTCGTGGACGAGGTAGGCATGCGAGCCGCCGTGCCCGCCGTAGACGCCTGCGTTCCCTTCGATGCGCGCGAAGGCGTCATAGACTTCCGCCGGCAGGGGATCGCGCATCGTCTCGGTCGTCAGATGCGTCGTGGGCTGCCCTTTCACCACCCAGGTGTCGTTTTCAAAGCCCGCTTCGGTGCCGTAGACGCGGAAGGTTTCCCGGCCGACGCCGCAGTGGCGGTGTTCGCCGATGCGCATCGTCGCGCCGTTACTCATCTGGAAGAGCGCCGTTTCGTTGCTGAAGGGGAAAAGGTGCTCGGTGAAGTATGGATCGTCCGTCCACACCGGCGTGCCCCAGCAGACCACCTTCACCGGGTGCGCGCGCATCACGCTGATGGGGCCGGAGGTGCTGTGCGTGGGATAGTGCATCGGCCCACCTTTCACGCCGCGACGGCGATAGGCATCCAGTTGCTGCTTCCATTCCTGCCCGGCGGCGCTGGCCAGCCGGTGGGCGGCCACCTGGCGCAGGTCGCACTCCGGACTGTCGAAGCTGTGATAATACTCCCCCTCGCTGTAGACGAAATGGCCGAATGCCCTCTCCGCCGCCTTGCGCCGGCAGAACATCGCCCCCGCGTGGTAGTACGTCGTCTCGCCGAGCATGTAGTGCCGGCCCGTGCGCCGGGTGGTTTCCACGATGCGGTCGCACCAGTCCAGCGTCTCGTCGTCATCCGGGATGCTGATTACCGGCACCGCGCTGTAGACGTGCTTGCCGTACTCCATCGCCTGGATGCACTGGGGGGCGTGCAGCCAGTGCTGAGTGATAATCACCAGCGCGTCTACATCGCTGCGGCAGATGTCGTCCAGCGAGGTATAGGCGTCCTTCGGCGAAAACTTGTCCTGGAAGGATGGCTTGTTGGCGAAGTGCGCCACGCGCTCCCCCTCCCGGTCGCACAGCGCCACCCGGTCCACCAGCGGATGGCTCTTGAATAACTCGGCAAAGGCGCTGCCGAACGCCCCCAGACCGACCAACCCCAGGCTGATGCCCATGCCGTCCTCCCTCACCGATGCGATTGCCAATTTTGTTCGCGGTTATACGACTTTATCCTTTCGCGCTCATACTCAGAACAATCGTATCCCATGGGTGGGCGAGTGTCCTCACGAGCCGACACCGGGTGGAAGTCTAATCCGTCGCCTTCACGAGAGCGCCTCTCTATCGAACACGACATCCCATCACCTCCACCCGGAGTCGGCTCGTGAGGACACTCGCCCGCCCGGGATGGGGAAGCGATTTTTCGAGTTGCGAGGACG
>JAKIYB010000282.1:0-5976 GCA_022708765.1 Armatimonadota bacterium
TCCCAGTCCGGCAGCAGATACCCCGTGGAATCGAATTCGCCCCATCCCCGCGCGGCGCGGAAGCGAATAAAATCATCCAGCCACTGCCGGTCTTCGGCATACAACTCCTCGCCCGTGCGCTCATAGGCGGCGAACAATTCGCGCGGGAAGGCCTGCGCCATCAACAGGCGGCTGACGCGGAAAAGCAGCACGTGGTTCTCCGACGGATACATACTGTGAAAGCGCTGGGTGAGAAAGAAGCGCCGGATAGCCGTCCGCGTGTCGTCTTCCAGATGCGCATTCAGTGCCGGATGATGCCAGGCCAGGCTCAACTTGATGGCGGCGAAGTCACACTCGCCCAGGTGATCGCGCCCGGTGGGGTGCGGAAGATCGAACCAGGCCGCGACCGTGCGCAGTTCCTCGTTAGCCGCGGCGAGATCGCGGCTCAGCGCCAGCTTCGCGATTGCCAGTATGCCATACAGGTGCTTGCCATATTGGGTACGCGGGGGACAATCCGCCTCCGCCACTGCCAGCAGGCTGTGGCGGCAGCGCGTATCATACCCGTCAAGGCAGGCAAGAACATTGGCGGGAAAGGGGGTGTCGGTCGTCATTGGGTGCTTTTTCCATTCATGGCGGTGATGCGATATACGCACAGTGTAGGGCCGGCTCAGGCCCCCGTCAAGGACTGGTGCGCGGATTTGCCGGGTGACGGTGCGCGTGGGGGGATGCACTACTCCGCCGCCGACGGCGGCGTCGCGGGTTCCGCGGGCGCTTCAGATGCCGGCGGATCGGGTGGGGCGGGCCGTTCGGTGATCAGCAGCACGTTGGACAGCATGCGGCCGGGGGTGATGATGACGCTGCCGCCGTAGGCGAGTCCGGTGGAGGTGCCGCCATCCAGCGTCATCGCATCCGTGCAGCCCAGGTGTTTCATCACTGACGCCGTCCGGGCGATGGTGATGGGTTGCGCGGTGGCCACCAGCAGCAGGCGCCGATTCGCGGTGATGCCCACCGCCGTGCGCGATGTCGGGCGGAAAAGGCCGGGGTCGCGGAATCCCTGCGCGCGCGGATTCGCCGCATACGCGCCCTGGCGCAGCAGGCGGATGCCGCCGCGCAACACCTGCTCGTATCCCGGCCAGGAATATTTCCACCCCTTCGGGATATCCACCAACTCGACCGTGTTATCGGGGCGGACCGCCAGCGCCGTGCCCACCAGTCCGCGATAGCGCAGTTTCCCGTCAATGACGAGATCGCCCACCGGATGCCAGCTTTTCACCGAGAAATAGCTGCCGCTTATCTGCGCCAGCGGTTGGTGATCGGCCATGAAACGGAGGAAACTCTGCCCGCGCCCTGGTCTGTCGTAGGCCACCGCCGGCTTCACCAGCAGCGCGGGGTTGCGTAGATCGGCAGTAATGACATGCGCCCGCACGTTCGCCGCGGTGAGGATCTGATAGGACACGCTGGACGCGGGACCGCCGGCCCACCCCCCCGCGCACAGCCCGAGGACCAGCGCCATCCCTATGAAGATTGTCCATCCGTGCCGCATTGTATTCTGCTACCCTGGCTGTGAATGAGGGGAGAGGCCTGTCCGGCGACTCCCCCATACAGTGATATTACCGAGGCACGCGCGCTTAAACCTTACCGTGTTACGCGAAGCGCAGCACGCCGAATTTCCAGGGGATGTGGAAGTCATTGATGCCCGGCGGCGACCAGGCATACAGGTCGAGGACGTTCTGCTCCACTGAGTCAATTCGGTAAAGGTTGATGCGCCATTCCTCACCCGGTACGGGAACGAGATTGTCTGAACCGATGAGCGACTCGAAGGGAATGGCGTATTCCGCCGACCAACCCTTCGCCCCTGGCTGTCCCAACTCGCCGTCAATATGCGTGACGGTGATCATCCCCTCGCAGGTGAAGTCGTTGAAGGCGGTAAACTTGCGCCATCCCGCTCCGATCGGTCGCCCGTTAAGGACAAATGAATCGAAAACGGTGTTGCGCGGGCTGACGTTGATCTCGTAGTACTGTCGAAAACGACCGGACGGGCAGATGAACGCTTCCACGCACTCCTGCGAGTAGATGGGGTCGTCGCGCTCGGTGTAGGTGCCCCACACGAACTCATCCTCGCAGACAAACCCGATATAAAGGTATCGCTCGTTATAGAGCAATTGTACGGTGGTGCGGTACTTCTTCGGCCCGCCGGTGACAGGGTCGACCAGCGCCGCGGGCGCGGCCCGCGTCCACAACGGGTCATCTACTTTGCCGGACAGCGCCAGGTCGCGGTCAATACGGGGGCAGGTATAGATTGGCAGTGTCATCCTCACTCCTCATGCCGATAGGATACGAATTGCAGCGGGAATATTTCCTTCCTTCGCCGCCAGCGCACCCGTTCCTTCCCTAAATTTCATCCCGGCAATCGCCCGGCACCCATACAGCTAAATATCTCGCAAAGGCGCGCAAGCCGACGCTTGCTTGTTTCCTCAGACACACTGTGGTATAGTCTGCGTGGTATTCTGCACATCGTTATCAACAGAAAAGCTTATCCATGCATACGATTCTGGTCATCCATGGTCCGAACCTGAACCTGCTGGGTACGCGCGAGCCGGAAATCTACGGTTCCGCGACGCTGGAGGACATCAACGCCCGCCTGGCGCAGCTTGCGCGCGAACTGCGGGTCGAGACGCGGGCGCGGCAATCCAACAGTGAAGGGGAGATCGTCTCGCTCATTCACGACGCGACGACGTGGGCCGATGCCCTGCTCATCAACGCCGGCGCCTACACGCATACCAGCATCGCCATTCCAGATGCCATCCAGGGCGTGCGCCTGCCGGCGGTGGAAGTGCACTTGAGCAACATCTACGCGCGTGAGGCATTCCGGCACCATAGCCACCTCAGCCGCGTCTGCGTCGGTCAAATCTGCGGCTTTGGCCCTAACAGCTATCTGCTGGGGCTGCGGGCTCTGGCGGATTTTCTCGCGCATACCTATCCCGAGTAAGGATCGCGCCATGTATTCCCGCCTGCACGATTTGCGCGCCGGGATGACCGGCGCGTCACTCGACGCCCTGCTGGTCACGGGGCGTGAAAATATCTACTACCTCTCCGGCTTCACCGGCTCGGCCGGCGCGTTGCTGGTCATCGCCGACACACATCTGCTGGCCAGCGATTTTCGCTACACGAGCCAGGCGGCACTGGAAGCGCCGGAGTGGCCGTTCATGCAGGTGGATGGCCCGCTGTTGCCCGCGCTGCGCGCGCGGCTGGCTGACACGGGCGTCGCGTCGGTGGGGTATGACGCGTCGAATCTGACGCTGGCCCAGTACGCCCAGCTCGGTGGCGATGACCCGGCGTTGCCCTTCCGCCTGTATCCCGAGCCCGGTCTGCTCACCGCTATGCGGCTGTTGAAATCGCCGGAGGAGTTGGCGCGCATGCGCGCGGCCGTCGCCCTCACCGATGCCGCCTGCGCCGATCTGCTCGAGCGGGTGCGAGTGGGCATCACTGAGCGGGAACTGGCGCTGAGCGCCGAATGGTTCATGCGCACCCACGGCGCCGCGCGCGTCGCTTTTGATATCATCGTCGCCGCCGGCCCGCGCAGCGCGCTGCCGCACGCTCAGCCCACCGACCGCCCGCTGCGAGCCGGCGACCTGCTGGTGATTGACATGGGCGCGGAGCTGGACCATTACTGCGCGGATATGACGCGCACCGTGGCGGTAGCGGAAGCACCCCCGCGCGCGCGGGAGATTTATCGCACCTGCCGCCAGGCCCAGCAGGCCGGGGTGGACGGCATCCGCGCGGGGATGACTGGCCATGACGCCGACCGCCTGTGCCGCGCGGTGATCGAGGACGCCGGATACGGCGAGTATTTCGGCCACGGCACCGGGCACGGCGTAGGCCTGGCGGTACACGAAGAGCCGCGGCTGCGGCCTGGGGTGAAAACAGTGCTGCCCGCTGGCGCCGCCGTCACCATTGAACCGGGCATCTACCTGCCTGAATTCGGCGGCGTGCGTATCGAAGATCTGGTGGTGCTCACCGCGGATGGCTGCGAGGTGCTCACCGCCGCCCCGAAACCAGAAGAATTGCTGGTATGCGGGTAACGCGATGGTGGAAATATGGAACAACAAGAACGGTAAGTTCGGGGTACAATACTTCGTCAGTTGTCTTCCATACTGACAACCCATCAGGATTGAAGTTCGAGAAAGGGTGTTCATGGCACAGCGTATCCTGATTATTGATGATGAACCGGACATTCGCTCCCTGCTCGTCGTCATGCTGACAACTGAGGGATATCTCGTAGACACGGTCACCGGGGGTAAAGAAGGGATAGCGCGACTGAACCAGGAGTCGTATGATCTCATCATCCTCGATATCATGATGCCGGAGATGGACGGGTGGGAAGTGTGCCGCCAGATCAAGTGCCATCCCCGGGCCGGCGACACCCCGGTACTCATTCTCACCGTGCGCGCCCAACCGCTGGACCGCGTCATCGGCCTGGAAGTGGTGCAGGCTAATGAGTATGTGACGAAACCGTTCACCCGCCAGCATCTCCTCACCGCCGTGCACCGTCTCCTCGGCGTACCCGTGCCGGAAGCCTGACCTTCTGTTCCTATTGTCGCGACTTCATCCCTTCCTTCGGCAGGAAGTCCTTCCCGCGCGGGCGAAGAGGGTAAGACATTTCGCGCAAGGGACGTCATCATGCCTGTTCGCATTCTCGCACTCCTACTCGGCAGCCTGCTGGGCGCGGCGGCGCTGGGGGTGGACCCGTCGGCGCCCTTCACCCGCGAGGTGTCCCGCACGCCGTGGGGCACCTTCATTGTCTTCCATCGAACCCCGGCTACCACGGAAGATCTGGAGATGCCGCTTTTCACCGGCGCGCTCACGGACGAGAGCTTCGTCTACCGCGTGCGCGACCGCAAGAAGCGTGACGTGCTGCGCATGGCGCGCGTGACTTTCATTACCCTGACTCCGCTGGAGGAGGTGGCGACGTTTTACGCGCGCGCGCTTGGCGAGGGCATGACCCGCGAAACGAACGCTGAGACCGGCGAGATAACACTGGCCCGCGGCACCGCCGACAACCTGTGGCTGGTGGTGATTGCCCCGAAAGAGAAAACCTGTCACGTGCGCCAGGAGCGCATTCAGCAGTTCACGGCGCCGCCGCGCGAACTGACCGCCGAAGAGCTGCGCGTGGCGCGCGTCTACGCCGAGGTGATGGCGACCTACCTGCGCGCCCCCCGCATCGCCGTCACCGTGGAGCAGCACACGGAACTCTCCGAGGCGATGGCGGAGGGTACGCGCACCTCCCCGCCAGTATTGACCTGGAAGATTGACTTTACCCGCCCAGCATCGCTGACGCTCAGCGCGGCGGTGGGCGAGACGCTGGGACTGGAGATCATGACGAAAGATGGCGCGCTGATCGTCTCGCGCCAGGGCCGCGACGACGAGACGCGTCCCCTGGACGGCGCCATCACGCTGGCAACGGTGCCGGAACTGCGCGGCGACCCATTGGCGCGCATGGTCTTCGGCGAAGACCTGCCGACCGACGCCGATTACCTGGCGCTCTCCGCCATGCCGGGCATCCCCCCGCATAAACAGGTGCGGATGACGCTCACCTTTCCCGAAGAAGAGATGGTGTTGACGCTGCTGATTGATCGCCAGCGAAACACCGTGCTGCGCAGCGAAGTGCTGCTGACCGGCGAAGAGAACCGCTGGGTGCGCACGATTCGCACCTACACCGACTATCACATTGAGCCTGCCATGCCCGCCCCGGCGCCTGATGGCGCCGCCACGCACCGGTCACCGACGGAGCCACCCGCGATGACCGGCCCATGACCCTTCCCGCAGCCTGGCAGCACTACCGCCGGAACTTTTCGCTGTGGACGGTGGAGACCGCCGCCTGGGTCTTCGCCACCGCCTTCATTGACAGCACCACCGTGCTGCCGGTGCTGGTGCTGGCGCTCTCCGATTCGCCCTTCCTCGCCAGCCTCATCATCAGCATCCGCTACGGCGGGCAGA
>JAKIYB010000282.1:5987-6219 GCA_022708765.1 Armatimonadota bacterium
CCCTGCCGCAACTGCTCGCCGCCGCGCTCGTCTCCGGCCGGCCCACGCGCAAGGACTTTTACGTGCGCGTGGCGGTACCGGGCCGACTGCTGCTGCTGTGGCCGGCGGTGCTGCTGCTGCTTGGCGCACCCTCGCCCGCGTTCACGGTGACGGCCATCCTCCTTGCCTATCTCGCCTTCTGGGTGAGCGAAGGCCTGTCCATCGTGCCGTGGACGGACATGCTGGGCAAAAC
>JAKIYB010000283.1 GCA_022708765.1 Armatimonadota bacterium
CGCTCCAGCACTTCCAGGCCGCTGACTTTCGGTAGCTTCAAATCGAGCAGCACAATGCTGGGTACCTTGCACGTCGGGTCGCGACCTACGTATGCGCCTTCGCAGAAGAGCCAGTCCAGCGCGGCCTGACCATCGCTCACCACGACCAGTTCATTGCCAAGATTGCTCTCCTCAAAGGCCAGCCGCGTCAACTCTACGTCATCCGGATTATCTTCCACCAGCAGGATCACCGGAACCGCCATGCTTCAGCCCTCCTATCCTCCCAGGGTGAAGGTAAACGTCGCCCCTTCCCCCACGGCGCTCTCCGCCCATACCATTCCGCCATGGCGATGGATAATGCGCTGCACGATGGCCAGTCCGATGCCGGTGCCGGGAAACTCTGTCTCCGTATGCAGCCGTTGGAAGGGGCTGAATAACTTATCCACATAGGCCATGTCGAATCCTGCCCCATTATCGCGGATAAAGTATGCGCGCTGATGGTCGCGTACCGACACACCGAATTCAATGCGGGTGATTTCGCGCTCACGAGTGAATTTCCACGCGTTGCCCAGCAGATTGGTCAGCACGATGCGCAGCAGTTCCGGATCGCCTTCCGCAACCGCGTCGGGCGTAATGACCGTCTCCACAATGCGGTCGGGCTCCCGTTCGTGCAACTCGGTCAGAATCTCGGTAGCCAACGAACTGAGGTTCACCGTCTCACGCCGCATTTCGCGCCGCCCGATGCGCGATAGACCGAGCAGGTCATCAATGAGCTGCCCCATGCGCTGAGCAGCAGCGCGGATCCGGTCCAGGTAATCGCGCCCACGCTCGTCCAACAGCTCGCTGTAGCGCTCCAGCAAGACCTTGCTGAAGCCGTCTATGCTGCGCAGCGGCGCGCGCAGGTCATGCGATACTGAATAGCTGAAGGCTTCCAGCTCCTTATTTGCCGCCTGCAGCGCGGCGGTGCGCTCCTCTACGCGCGTCTCCAGCGTGTCAGCCCAGTCGCGCACTTCCTGCAGCAGGCGCTCGCGCTCCGCTTCCGCCTGCTTGCGTTCGGTAATGTCGCGCACATTTGCCATCACCACGTCGCGGTCTTCCAGGGTTAACTTCCGCAGGAACACCTCAACATCGAACAACTCACCGGTGTGCGGTCGCCGTGCCCGCCAGGGAAAGAACGCTGTTTCCCCCGCCAGCACCGCGCGCCAGCGCGCGGGCAGCGTTTCCAGCGGCATCTCAGCCGCGGATAAATCAGCGATGCTCAGCCTGGTAATCTCGTCAGGCGCAACGCCATACAGCGCCACCATCGAATCATTCGCCGTAACAATGCGTCCATCGGCGTCATGCAGGATGATGGCGTCATATACGCTGTTAAAGACCGTGCGAAAAAGCTCTTCTGAAGCCGCCAGTGCAACCATTGCCGCGCGCCGGTCCACTTCCGCCTGATCAATCATGCCCCCCAATACCGCCGCCACCCGCAAGATAACCAACGTGGTCACCACCAGGAACACCACGGTGCTGATGCCGGCGACGAGGGCGGGATTCACCCGGATGAGGAAAGACAGGAAATAGAGCGCGGCATTCGACAGCAGGAGCAGCAGCGCGATAAGAGGTAAGAACGCGCGCAATAGGCGAGCGCGCGTGGATAGACCGACAACAACGCGCAGCGGTAAAGCCGCTTCACCGGCCAGTGCGATGACACCGATTCCCAGCAGGATAATGGTCGTTGTCGCCAGCCAGGCAATCGGGAGGTATTGAGTGCCAGTCAGCAGGGGCGTCCGGAAGACGAAACCTAGAAAAAAAACAAAGGCGCTAATAATCGCCAGCGCGCCGAGTAATCCCGCCGCCTCCAGCCTGATAGAGACCGATTTATCGTATCTCCGCGGCCATAGCAGCAGAAGCAGCGCAACGGCAATAACAAACATCAGCGTACTGGCTACCGGCGAGATATGCACATCAGGGTTCTGGAACAACGCGGGGAAGCGCTGCAGAATCGCGTCTTCGATGGTCAGGTTGATTCCGGTCAACAGCAGAAAGATCTCCAGCAGGGTGAAAATTGCCACGATGGCTGTGATGACGAGCAGGATGCCGGCAAGCGAACGCGCTAACCGCTCGCGCGCCATCAGGAGGAGCACGCCACCGAGCAGCAGTGACAGGACCGATGCGGTGATGGCAATTGGTTTATAACCCGGAACGATGCTGTTGAAAATAGCCCGGGCCGTGATCCAGCCGAACAAGCCAGAGAGGCCGATGAGTATCGCCCCTGCCCCGCATAGGCGCGCGGTCCGATATCGTCGCTGCGGCATGGTCATCCCGGCGTCTCCTTCGTGATTGTGCCCGTCCCACGGCTGTTGGCACGACGTGGTGCCATACACTGTTGCACAATCAGTCCATACGCGCCGCCGATTGACCGGCACGATGGTAATATGGCAATCATACCGATTATCCTTCTCTAGCGGAAGCAAGACAGTACAAGCCCCCGGTATTTACAGGACCAGGGACCTGTGATACACTACATGTGGTGAAAGGAGGTGGTGTGGATATGAGTAATCACACGCATGGGGGTGGCGAGCGCTAAGCTTTCCACCCTCCCAGCTAACCCGAAGGGCCGCGCATGCGGCCCTTCGGTGTTTGGTCAGCCATCAAAACTAAAAGGAGAGGCGGGGCCTGCACACCGCCTCTCCCTTTCATGCCGGGTAACCATCGTCCAGCCGGACTGCCTCGCCCGCTGGCGGAAGGACAAAAGGACCTTTCGGGGAGAACCTCCCCCTGATGCGGGTTCCCGCCGTCAATATTGCGGCGATTTGTCCGCCTCACGTCTCTACGACTTCGTCCCGGTCTCTTCCACTGATTACTCGGCGTTCCTATCTTCAATATACCTCAGTCCTGGCAGAGGTCAATAGGGTTTTCCCGTAATTTCCAACTTTTTTCACCGGCGTCGCGGAAGGTGAACATGAGACGGATTTGCTCACGTATCATACCTTCACCAGCACCGCCACTCGTCGCTTGCCGGCGCGCAGCACTGCACCCTCGCGTGGGGTGATGATGGCCTTCGGATCCGTAACTTTATCTTCGTCAATGAAGACCGCGCCGCCTTCTATGAGCCGCCGCGCCTCCCCGCTGGAGGCGGTCATGCCGATGTCGTGCATCAGCTTCGCCAGCGGCACTTCTTCGCTGAACACCGTCGCCGGCAACGCTGCCGGCTCGGCCACCGCGCGGAAATCATCCAGCGTTTGCCCACGGCCGCTGAAGGTGCGGCGGAAGCTGGCGGATGCTTCGCGCCCTGCTTCCGCGCCGTGCAGCTCGGTGATGATCGCCTGCGCCAGTTGGTCTTTAGCGTCGCGCGGATTCAACTCCCCGGCACCCATCGCGGCCACCAGCGCATCAATCTCAGCCATTGGCACGTCGGTAAGGTATTCAAAATACATGGGGATGAGCTTGTCGGGCAGCGACATCAGCTTGCCGAACATCTCCTCCGGACTGTCGAGCACGGCGATGTAGTTGCCCAGGCTTTTGGACATCTTCTTCTCGCCGTCGGTGCCGGGGATGAGCGGGCGCGTCATCACCACTTGCTCGGTCATGCCGTGCAGTCGCTGCATCTCGCGCCCCACCAGCAGGTTGAAGGTCTGGTCAGTGCCGCCAAATTCGATATCCGCTTCGATGGCGTAGGAATCGTACCCCTGCATCAGCGGGTAGAAGAGCTCATGCAGGCCGATGGGCGACTGCTCGCTGAAGCGCTTGGTAAAATCTTCGCGCTCCAGCATCTGCGCCACCGTGAACTTGCCGGCAAGGCGAATCATGTCCTCGGAAGTGAGCGTGCCGAGGAACTCGCTGTTGAAGCGAATCTCCAGCTTGGAAATATCGAGGATGCGGTCGGCCTGCGCCACGTAGGTGGCGGCGTTCTCTTCCACCTGCTTGCGCGTGAGCTGTGGCCGCGTGGCCGAGCGGCCGCTGGGGTCGCCGATCATCGCGGTGAAGTCGCCCACAATGAAGACCACCTGGTGCCCCAACTCCTGCATTCGGCGCAGCGCGCGCAACTGCACGCAGTGCCCCAGGTGCAGATCGGGCGCGCTCGGGTCTGCGCCGAACTTCACCCGCAACGGCCGCCCCAGCTTCAGCTTCGCCTCCAGCTCCGCGGGTGAGATCAAATCCACCACCCCGCGCCGCATCGCCGCTATCTGTTCCGCAATCGTCAGTTTACTCATGGATTCCACCTGTCCTTCAGTCGGGATATTTAACCATTGATTGGCATTTTGGGCAAGCGGGATGGGCCTATCGGTGTGCGTGGTGTTATATCTGTTTTGAGTTGGTGTCTTCTCGGGAAGTTATCGCAGACTCATCAGCATCAGGAGATGGCTAGGAAATGATGCTGACGCCTATAACAATCCCTCCTGCGCTCTCTTTCAGATAATACTTCGTGCCGCACTCTCGACATTTCATTGGGGGAGGAGGTGTATCGGTCTTAAGTGGATAGTCAGGATCCCGCTCCACCTTCGCTGAGCCGCAGTTCGGACATCGGGAACGCCGGGCATTACGCACCGCCATGCGGATGGCGAGTATGATACAGATTGCAGCAGGCCCGAGGGTGCTGGTAAGCACAACGATTGTAGATAGAGTGTCACCCATGGCGCAACTCCCCAGCCCCCCGTCACCAGCCGTCCGGCGGCGACGCCCCCAGGAAGCCGAAGAGGCCGCTGATGCCCGTGGCGAGGAGGACGCGGAGGCTGTAGGAGATGACCGAGTCAATACCGAGGGTCTGGAAGAAGACGGCGCGTCCGAGGAGGATGAGGAGGGTGGCGAGTAGCGGCATGGCGAGGCCGAGGACCAGGCCCAAGCGCGCGGTCCGCGTGTTCCACGCTCGCCCGCAGAGGCGCCAGATCGCCCAGCCGGTGACACCGCCGGCGATGCCGGCGATGAGGATATTGGGAGTGCCGGTGTAAAAAAAGATGCCGCTGAACGCGAGGAGCAGCGACCAACCGAGCGCGAGAATGATGGCGAAGCGCATGGCGCGCGCCATCTCGCGCGGGGCCTGCGCGCTGCCGCCGGTACCCGTGGGGTAAAAACACTCGGCGCATTGGAACCCCACCGGCGCCTCCAGCATGCAATCCGGGCAGATGGGCCGGCCGCAGCGGCTGCAGCTCACGTAGGTCTCCACCTTCGGGTGGCGATAACAGCGGGGGGCGGATTGTGCGGTGTCCGTCATGGCTGTTCCCGTATATACCCTATTCCGTCGTAAACTGCCCCATCGCGCGGAATTTCGCGTAGCGGCGCTCCAGCAGGGCATCCGTGGGGATGGCCTGCAGTTCAGACAGGCGCTGCAGCAGACAGGCTTTGATGCGGTTGGCCGTCTCCAGCGGGTCGCGGTGCGCCCCGCCAAAAGGTTCCGGCACCACCTCGTCAATGAGGCCGAGTTCAAGGTTCATCTGCGCGGTCAGTTTCAGCGCCTCGGCGGCCTGGTAGCCGCGGCTGCCATCGCGTCCGAAGGTGTCGAGGATAGCCGCGCAACCTTCCGGCGGCATGATGGAGTAGATGGCATGCTCCAGCATCGCCACGTGGTCGGCTACGCCGATGGCGATGGCGCCGCCGCTGCCGCCCTCACCGGTGACGATGGCGAAGACGGGGGTGCGCAGGCGGGACAGGTGCGCCATGCTGGAGGCGATGGCCTCGGAGATGCCGCGCTCCTCCGCTTCCAGCCGGCCTTCCGCCGCCGGGGTGTCAATGAAGGACACCAGCGGCACGCCGTGGCGTTCGGCGATATCCATCAGGCGCTCGGCCTTGCGATAGCCGTCGGGACGGGCGCTGCCGAAGTTGCGGTAGGTGCGCTCCTTCACGTCGCGCCCCTTCTGCTGTCCGATTACCACCACTGTCCGTCCCTGCAAAGTGGCGATGCCGGCCACCATCGCCGGATCGTCGCCGAAGCGCCGGTCGCCGTGCAACTCCACGAAGTCATCGAAAATCATGCGGATGTAGTCGAGTGTATACGGCCGGTTCGGATGACGGGCCAGCAGCGTTTTATCCCACGCGGACAGGTTGGAGAATATTTGCACACACAAGGCATCGTGCTCCTCTCGCAGTTCGCGAATTTTATCGGAACGGTCAATGCCGTGGGTCGTGGTATATTCTTCCAGGCGGCGAATCTGCTCGTCAATATCCTGCAGCGGCTTTTCAAAAGGCAGCCAGCGGCTCGTTGAGATCATGGTTGTCCTC
>JAKIYB010000284.1 GCA_022708765.1 Armatimonadota bacterium
CCACGGTGAAGCCGCGCAGGGTGATCTCCAGCGAGTCCAGCGTGGTGGAGAAGCGAGAATGGCGCTGGACCGTCACCTGCGCCGCCTGGGGGGACAGATGCAGGCGCAGCGCCGCCTCAATGCGGGCGGCGATCTCGGCGTCCGTGGGCACTTTATTGTCCAGCACCCCCAGCAGCAGGAGGGTTAACAAGACGGTCATACACACCCCCGCGAGGATGATGAATAGTTCGATGGCGCGCCTCCGACGGATCCATGCGTGCTGAATTCGTATACTGAGTGTTCCCCGCCGTCGCGGCGCGCACGCCTGCCAGCGAAAAATTTACGCGCCCGTCGGGAGGAACTCCATGCCGGTTCGTCGCATATAGGGAAGGCGCGCGAGCACAGGTGTAGTTCATTCGCCAGGCAGGGACTTCTTCCTCTCGCGCGGAATCCCTTGCCGAAAGCGCGGGAAAGCGGTAACATCAGTAGCATCTTCCCGATAATAGACGATTGAAATAGTCGCCAATTGGGTAAAGCGTTTAAGCAAGCCCTGCCAGCAATACAGGGAAACGGATAGGCTGGTGTGCGACGCACCTGTTGACGGATAGCGGGGTATGCGTTACAGTTTTGATACACTCCGCAGATGTGTGGAAATTGGAGTGCACACAGTCAGCGTTGCGGAAAGGTGGAACAGAGGATGTTAGTACTCACACGGAAAACCGGACAGAGTATCGTTATTGACGGCGGCATTGAAATCACCGTGCTTGAAGTGCGCGGTGAACAGGTCCGCCTCGGCATCACGGCGCCGCGCGAGATTCGCGTGAACCGCAAGGAACTGTTGCTCCGCGAGGCGGCCGCGCAGGCCGCGGCGGCGGCGGAAGCCGAGCAGCAGCAGCCCGCGGGCGAATAACCGCGCGCCGCGACACAATGGGCACAGCCCCCGGCGTCCCGGGGGCCGTGTAATTTTCATTGGCGATTACCGCATCGCGCGTCGCGTCATGCCTGGCGTTTCCACTACCTTGGCGTCAATATCCAGCGCCAATTGGTCGAGCATCGCTCGGAACTGGTTGATGGTGTTTACGTCTTCCTGCAACTGCATGGTGGCGCTGTCGTCGTACATCAGCAGTTCCATGAACCCCAGGACTTCGTGCGCCAGCCGGCGCAGTTCCGCCGGTGGAATGCGCCCGCGCTGCACCCCCATGCGCACCTGATCCGCCAGTTCTTCCAGCCGCGCGGTCAGGCGCTGCAGGATGTCTTCGCGCGTCCGCCGGTCCGCGTCCGCCTCCAGTTCCTCGTCCTCGCGCTGCTGCAGGTAGCTTTCCACTTCGCGCGTGGCGCGCTTCAGTCCGCGTCCCTGTTCCAGCAGTTGCTTGATGAGCAGCACTTTACGCAGCGCGGTGAAGTCATACACCCGCCGCGTGCCATCCTCGCCCTGCTCCTCAAACTCGCCATCGCCTTCCAGCGTCTCGATGATCCCCTTGTCCGTCCAATAACAGAGCTGGCGCCGCGAGATATCGCAGAACTCCGCCGCTTTGCCGGTAGTCAGTTTCAAACCCAGCAGCAACTCCTCCGCGTCAATGGGCGCCAATGAATTTTTACCCGTCGTCCGGCTGTTCAGCCTCATCAAATGTTCCCCCTCCCCTCCCGGACGACAGCCTGGCCGCCCTCCGGGTTCGCACATCGCCTTCTAGCTTAAGTAAGAGCGGGGGAGAGGGTTGTGAGATCGCGAACACACCGAACGGATTGATCGCCCGCGTGTGCCGTACTCTGAACACGAGTGAGGCTATCCAAGTCATGCGAATGCATGAAGAACGTTGCACGGACGGACTTGACTCGCCTGCGCCACCCCCTGGAAGAAGGTGGCGAACAGCGGCAAGCACGCTGAAGCGCGCTCTTGTTTTCCGTAGCTCAGGGCGCTTCTGCTCTTTGATTCGTAAATACGACTATGCCCAGCAGCGGACCGCTCCCGTATCTGGTGCGTCCACGCAGGTGGACGCCTGGCGCGAAGGCGCCTCGCAGGGGGTACTTCAGTGCCCGCATTGGGAACCAGAACGCCATTCATGAATCAAAGAGCCTCAGGGGGGGTGCGTAAGGCGAAGCTACCCCTGTTCGCGCCGTTCGAGCGCCGCGCGCGCATCTTGAATGGCGGCCTGCACCGTCTGCTGGCTGATGGCCAGCGACAGGTCGCCGCGGGTGCGCTCGGTGGTGCCGCGCAGCACGTCGGTGATGCGGCGCAGGCCGGCGGTGATGGCGGCGGGGTAGTCGAAGGTGATGAGCTCGAAGTAGATTTCGTCCATGGCGTTCAGCAGCTCTTCCGTCTCCGCCACGGCGGGCATGCCCGCGCGGATGCGGTCGAGGATGAGGCGGCGCATCTCGCCGGTGGCGTCGCCCACGCCGTGCAGGTAGGCGGGGTACTGCACGTCCAGCGCGTCGGGGTCGGGCAGCGCGTCGCCCGCCACCACCGAAAGGAAGATGGCGGCTTCGGCGAACTCCTTCTGGGCGTCGTGCAGGAAGCCGGCGAACATCACGTCCGGAAAATCCGCCAGCACGGCGTTCGCCTCGCGCACCAGCCCGTGGGTGGCGGCAATCAACCGCCGCGCCTCGTCGAACTGCCCGCGATGAATGGCGCGAATGGCGTTCGCGCTGTTGCGCACCACCTCGCGCGACAGCGCCAGCCCCTTCTCGCGCGCGGCGTCTTTCTCATCAAACTGCCCGCGAATCGTCTCGCAAATCTCGCGGAAGCGGTCCATTTGGAACATAGCTTAGTTCTCCTCTTCTCCCGATACTGGTACCACTCGACCACATTATATGTGCGGCACTTCCCGTCAACATGCACCGTACTCCCCTCTCCCAGGATTGGGAGAGGGGCTGGGGGGGAGGGCGCGCGCGGGAGCGCGCGGCGCAGTGCCGAAAAACTTCTGTGGTTCAGTAGTACCATGCATTATAACCCGGTTCGTGAAGTAGGCGGTAGCGTCGCCGGGTAATCTCCCTTGCCCATTCCACCCCGTTCAGTGTATAGTTTTCCACGGCAGCCCTCACGTCGCTGCCCGAGGGCACTATGGAACGTTTCGCATTTCTCATCCACCCCATCTCCGTTCGCAAAGACATCGCCCGCAAGTATCCCATCGCCCGCGCGATGCCGGAAAGCTGGGTGGAGCGCGCGATGACGTGGATGAAGCCGAAGGTCATCTCTCACATCACCGGCATCCGCTCGGCGACGGGGACGGAGGCCGAGGGGTGGTTCGTCGGCTGCCCGCTCACCCCGCGGCAGTTTCTCGAGCTCGACGTCAATTTCGTCCTCGCCAAGATCACCACCGCCGCGCGCATCGCACAGGAGATGGGGGCGAAAATCGTCGGGCTGGGGGCGTATACCTCCATCGCCGGCGACGGCGGCATCACGGTGGATCAAAACGTGGAAATCGCCGTCACCACTGGCAACAGCTACACCTGCTACACCGCCATCGAAGGCGCGCGCCGGGCGGCGGGGCTGATGGGCGTGCGGCCGGAAGCGGCCAGCGTGGCGGTGGTGGGCGCCACCGGCTCCATCGGGCGGGTGAGCGCGCACCTGCTGGCCGAGGAAGGCGTGGGCGAGATGATCCTCGTCGGCCGCGATGAGGCCCGCCTGCAGGCAGTGGCCGAGGAACTGCCCGCCGGCACAGCCACGACCGTCTCCACCGACCTTGACCAGACGCTGCCCCGCGCCGACATCATTGTCACCGTCACTTCGGCGGTGGACGCGGTCATCGAGCCGCGCCACCTGAAACCCGGCGCGGTGGTCTGCGACGTCTCCCGCCCGCGCGATGTCTCCGTGCGCGTGGCGAAGGAGCGCGACGACGTGCTGGTCATCGAAGGCGGCGTCGTCTCGGTGCCCGGCGACGTGGAGTTCCACTTCAACTTCGGCTTCCCCGCGAAAACCAGCTACGCCTGCATGGCGGAAACGATGATCCTCGCCCTGGACGGCCGGTACGAATCTTTCAGTCTCGGCAAGGAGCTTGACCTGGCCCGCGTAAAAGAAATCGGCGCCCTCGCCGCCAAACACGGCTTCAAACTCGCCGGCTTCCGCAGTTTTGAAAAAGCCGTCACCGACGAGCAGATCGCGCGGATACGGGAGAAGGCGGGACGGTAGAGATATATTACCGCAGAGAGCGCAGAGAAGCCATTTTTCCCGTAGTATGGATAGCAGCGAGTCTGGAAGCCGACACGAGTCGCGCGCCGGGGTAAGTTATAACTCGCTGAAAGGCACGCTCTCCACTCTCATTTTTCGCAATTCCATGCTGTTCAACCAACCGTGGTCAGCATGGTATACTCCATATGTTAATTTCCAGTGGGTATATTCGAAGCGGAATGCAAGAAGTTGAATTTGAATACTATATTAGCCGAATAACGGAAGAGGACTAGTTCTTTTCGCTGATTGAGGCAGGGGAAGAGATTCTTCCGATGCTTGAAGCTCAATACGGAAATGAATCTTCACCCGAACGCCGAGTGGCGATTATCCGGATTATCGGCGAGCATCGTCATCCACAATCGCTGGAGTTTCTCAACAGCGTGCTCACCGATCGAGCCCCTCCCATCTGGCAAGCGGCACTAAATGGCATTGTCTCCATAGGTGGTGAAGCCGCGGAAGCAGTACTGCGCGCGGCACTTGCTGAAGCGCCGTCCGAGAAGAAGGAATGGATTACCGAGGCAATCTCCCAATTACACCAATGAAGGTCTGCAAGCAATTTTCACTTCATTTCGGTACGTGTTGGGATATGTCTTTATGACTTGACGCGGCTGTGGCCGGCTTCCAAACCGTGCTGTAAACGAAAGCCAGAAGGGGCATCCCATGGATGCCCCTTCCTGATCTCCTCTGCGTTCTCTGCGAACTCCGCGGTGAAATCTCCTATGATTCCGGCAGCTTCGCTTCCTCCCACAGTTTCGCACGGTAGTCGTCCAGCGGCATGGCGCCGAGGTCGCCGTCCACGCGGCTGCGCACGCCGACGGTGCGGCTTTCCATCTCTTTGTCGCCGACTACGAGCATGTAGGGCACCTTCTGCAGTTGCGCCTCGCGGATTTTCAGGCGCATGGTTTCGCTGCGCAGGTCCACCTCCACGCGCGCGGGAAGGGAACGCAGCGCCGCCTGCACTTCCTTCGCGTAGTCCTGGTGCCGTTCGGAGATGGGGATGACCACCGCCTGCACGGGCGCCATCCACACCGGGAACGCGCCGGCGAAGTGCTCGATGAGCAGGCCGAAGAAGCGTTCCAGCGAGCCGAAGGGCGCGCGGTGAATCATCACCGGGCGATGCGGCTGGCCGTCCTCGCCGATGTATTCCAGCTCAAAGCGCTCCGGCAGGTTGTAGTCCACCTGCACGGTACCGAGCTGCCACTCGCGCCCGATAGAGTCGCGCACCAGGAAGTCGAGTTTCGGGCCGTAGAAGGCCGCCTCGCCCTCCGCCACGATGTAGTCCATCTCCAGATCCTGCACGGCGTTCAAGATGGCCGCTTGCGCCTTGTCCCAGTTCTCCGGGTCGCCCACGTATTTATCGCTGGACGGGTCGCGCAGCGACACGCGCACCTTAAAGTCTTCCAGGCCGAAGGTGCGGAAGACGAAGAGCACCAGCGACACCGTGTCCTTGAACTCGACGTCGAGCTGCTCGGGCGTGCAGTAGATGTGAGCGTCGTCCTGGGTGAAGCCGCGTACGCGCGTCAGCCCGCCCAGCTCGCCGCTCTGCTCGAAGCGGTAGACGTTGCCGAACTCGGCCAGCCGCAGCGGCAGGTCGCGATAGCTGCGCATCTCCGACCGGTAGATAATGTTGTGATGCGGGCAGCTCATCGGCTTGAGCAGGTAGCCCTCTTCCTCGCCGCCCTCCTCATTGAAGGTGATCGGCGGGAACTGGCTCTCCTTGTAGTACGGGTAGTGCCCGGAGGTGCGGTACAGATCCAGCTTGCCGATGACCGGCGTGTAGACCGGCAGGTAGCCGCGCTTCGTCAGCTCGGTGCGCAGGAAGGTTTCCAATACCGTGCGCACGATGGCGCCTTTGGGCAGCCACAGCGGCAGGCCGGCGCCCACCTCCGGCGCGATGAGGAAGAGCCCCAGTTCGCGCCCCAGGCGCCGGTGGTCGCGGCGCTTCGCCTCTTCGCGCTGCTTCAGGAAGGCGTCCAGTTCCTCCTGGGTGGCGAAGGCGGTGCCGTAGATGCGCTGCAGCATCTCGTTGCGCGAATC
>JAKIYB010000285.1:0-2484 GCA_022708765.1 Armatimonadota bacterium
GCGCCGCCACCACCCGTGCCGCTCGCGATGGAAGCTCCCCCGCCGATGGAAGCTCCGGCTCCCATTGAAGCGCCCATGCCCCCACCAGCGGAACCTCCGTCACCCCTCGCGCTGGATGACCTAGTCGCCGCCGAGTTGGCCGCCACTACGCCCCGCGCGCCGGAGCCCCCTGTCGTGGCGCCGCCGGAGCCTCCGCCCGTCGTCGCGCCTGCGGCGACGGGTCCAGAGAAGCTCACGCTGCCGCCCGCACCCGCCACATTCGAATTGCCACCCACCAATCCCACGCCTCCGCCGCTGCTACGCCAAGCGCCCGCGGCGCCACCCGTCGCGCGCGACTGGAGCAGCGAAGCCGCCGAATCCGCTCCGGTGACGACGCAGATGCTGGACGACGGCGCCATGGCGGCGGCGCGCGCGCGCAGCGGCGGCTTTGTTTTTCTCGCCATCCTCTGCGGCGCCATCGCGCTGGGCACGCTCTTCGGCACCGCGCCCGGCGAATTTGGCTTTTTCACGCTGGTGCTGCTCACCGTCCTGGTCGTCGGGGTTATTGTCTTCGTACGCAAGGCGATCTATTACAGCGCCATTGACACGGTGGATATGACGCCGCAATATCAGCCGGTACTCGGCGCGCCGCTGCCGGTGAAGGTAGACATCGCCGTACTGCAGAGCATCCCCATTACCGACGTAGAGGTGACCCTCACCGCCCGCGAGCGCGCGATTAACCGAAGTGGGAAGAGCGAAACCACTTACCAGGAGGAGATTTACACGCAGACCGTGCGGGTAGAGGCCGGCGGGACGTGGAATGGCGGACAGGCGGTGCGCTTCACCGCGCCGCTGGTCATCCCCCCGGAGATGCCCGCGTCCTTCGCCGGCAAGCACAACTTCATCGAATGGACGGCGACGCTGTGGGTGGGCATTCCCGGCTGGTACCCCGATATTCGCCACAAGCTGCCGCTCACCGTGCGTCCGCTGGTGGCCGGCGTGCCGCCGCTGGCCAGCGAGCCGCGGACGTTTCCGTTACCGGTATTGGGCGATCTACACGCGCAACTACAGTTCACCTGCGCCATGACGGAGGGGTGGCCGGTGCTGCAAGCGGGCAGCGAAATCCCCTTCATTTTAACCATGGATCCGCTGGAGGCGGCGTCCAACCAGCGCCTGCGCATCGAGTTGGCCTACCACATCACCGGCGCCGGCGATGACGAAGGGCGCACCGTTGCCGCCGTCACTTGCTTCCCGGGCGGCTGGACCGCCGACTCAAGCGCTTTTACCGAAAAACTCTTCATTCCCGCGGACGCCCCAGTGAGCTACGAAGGCCGCCACATCCGCACGCGCTGGACCCTCATTCTTCGCCGCGAAATCCCCTGGCATCCCGACCAGGTACAGACCTTCGGCGTGGTCGTCGTCCCGGCGGCGATTTCGGCGGAGGCGTATACCGGCGGCACGGAACGGCGAAGCTGGTAATACAGCTATGAGCGATGATTTTCGGGCTAGCTCGCAAGGACGTTCGCCTGTCCGAATAATATGATATACTATACCACGTTTCTCCCATTTGCCGGGGGGTGGCATCGGAGGGGTGTCATGCGCAGGGGTGGTTTTACGCTTATTGAGCTACTCGTCGTCATCGCGATCATCGCGATCCTGGCCGCCATTCTTTTCCCCGTCTTCGCCAAAGCGCGCGAGAAAGCGCGGCAGACGCAGTGCCTCAACAACACGCGGCAGATACTGGTGGCGATTCAGATGTACGGGCAGGATTTTGACGAGACACTGCTGCCCAATCCGCAAGGCGTCTCCTGGGCGTCCATGCTAATGGCCTACAACGGCCCCAGCATCTACGATTGCCCGACGAAGACCGGCAACGGCACCAACCAGGCGCCGGAATACGGCTACAATATGGACCTGCTGGAACTGGCGATCGGCGAGCTCTGGAACCCGGCGGCGACCATCATGCTGGCCGACCTGAAAAAAAGCGCGACGAATTCCACCTATTGTTTCGCCGATTTCGACACCGAGGTGGATCCACGGCATAACAACGGCGCCGTTCTCGGTTTCGCCGACGGCCACGTGGGTTACGCGCCGCGCGATTCGACGAACATCTACTCGGACAGTCTCATCTTCGCCGGCTACTGGTTGGCGCACGACCAGGGCGACTACGTGGCGAGCATGACGGACGCGGCATCTTCCTCCGGTTGCCTCACCGCCGGCCCCGCAACCGATATTCCCGCGACGGTATATGCGGACGGCGGCGTACCGAGTATCATGCGCGTCACCTGCGACTATAAATCAGAGGATACCTGGAACCACGGTTGGTCCTGTGCCGCCTTCTTCGACAGCGGCGCCGGCACGCCAACGAATCCGCCGGATGCCTCCATCCAGGTCGGCGTCGGCAGCCACAGCGGCCCGCAGTATTACTTCATCCGCGCCAACGGCATCTACAGGGAAGTGCGCGTCTCTCCGCAGCGAGCCACCTCGATGGATTACATGAACGAT
>JAKIYB010000285.1:2494-6168 GCA_022708765.1 Armatimonadota bacterium
CCAGAACAATACCGCGCAGAAGATCGCGCTGAAAATCATCCGCGGCGGGGAAGCCACCCTCACCGCCCTCAACACCGGCAACGTCCCCGGCAAATTCACCGTCAGCGTGGATGGCGACTTCGGCAGTCTTTTCACCAACACGAAGACCCGCCTCTGGTGGTACACCTATAACTCAAGCTGGCCCCGCCCGCTGGTGACGATCTCGAAGGTGCGGTGGTTCCGGTACAACTAATAGAACTGGAATGCGCCGGAATGCCTATCGGACACATGTTTATACCTGCTCCGGCTCGATTCCGAATCTGCACTGACGCGGACGTCCTCCCGCGCTCATCTAGAGCGCGGGAGGACGTCCGTTGCGAGGTCGGCGGTGTTTAGCGCGTTACTTCAAAGCGGGTGATGCTGCCGTTGGCCTGCCATTCGGTGTCGCTGCCTTTTTCACGCGCCCACACCAGCAGGGTGTAGACGCCGGGCGTATCCGGCGTCCAGGTGCAGGTGTTGGCATCGCCGTAGGGCTGCAGCGTACCCCAGCCGGCGGCGTTCTTCACGAAGAAGGCGTATTCCAGCGTGTCGCCGCCGGTGGCGGTGGCGGTGAGCAGCACGGCGGCGCCCACCTTCGCGGTCTTCTCCGGGCTGGAGGTCAGGGTCAAGGCGCTGACGGTGGGCTTCACCACGAATTTCCAGAGGGTGGCGTTCACGTCATACATGCGCTTACTGCCCACTTCACGCGCCCAGACGAGCAGGGCGTAGGTGCCCGCTTTCGTGGGCGTCCAGTCGAAGGCGCGCGCGGCGGCATACCCGCGCACCAGGCGCCAACCCAGGCCGTCGTTTACGTAGAAGCAATATTCCACGTTGCGCCCGCCTACCGGCGTGGCGGTAAGCGTGACCGGCTTCTTCACCACGCCGGCCAGCGCCGCAGGTTGGCGCAGATGGTGTTGGCGATCACGCTGTCGGCTTTCGCGCCATCCTTCGTGGAGACGGCGGTGACCGCCACCGGGAATTTTGTATTCCACGGCACGTCGGTGGAGGGCGTCACCTCCACGCGCAACAGCACGATGCCCAGCGGCTGCAGCTCACGGGTAGTCCAGCCCGCGGCGCCGGTGATGGCCGCGGTGATGTCGTCGCCGCCGCGCAGGTTGTTAAAGTATTTCACCGTCCAGTCGGCGTCGCCGGCGGTGGCGGTGAGGGTGAAGGATTCGGCGATGTTGCCGTTGTTGCGCACGACAATCTCGTAGACAGCGGGGGCGTTGCGCGAGGTAAGCATCGTCACCGTCTGCTCGGTATCGTCATTGTAGACATGCTCGCCGCGTAACTCGTCCTGGCCGAGGGCGTGAATGGCCGCGTCCGGCTGAGAGACGGGCGCTACCGGCGCCGCCAGCGCGGTGATGACGAAGGAGGCGGTGTCGGTGCGCGGCGCGCCGGCGGTGGATTTCGCCAGCATCCCCACCGTGTAGGCCGTGCCCGCTTCCACGTCCGCACCGGGGGTGATTTCGCAACGGAAGAGCGCATATTCGCCGGCTGCCAGTTCGGCGATGGGATACCCGCCGCCCACCACGTTGGCGGTGATGTTATCGCCGCCGTCATAGGCGTTGAAGTAGGAGACCACCCAGCCCTTGCTGCTGCCCGACCCGATGAGCATGAACTTCGCCGGACTCTTGCCGTCGTTCTGTACCTTGAACAGGTAGATGACGGTTTCGCCGATCTGCGTTGACGCCTTCATCGCCTGCTGGCCCTGCTCATTCGCATAGATATCCAGGCCGACATACTCGGTGATACCGGCTTTGCGCAGCCAGAAGTCCGGCTGGAATGTCGGGGCTTCCATCACATAGCGCAGCGCCACGGCGTCGAGGACATCCGTGCCGTCGGCGGCAGCCGTCTTCACCGTCAGCTCGATGACCTTCGGTTTCGCCGGGTCGGCGGCGGTGATTTCCACTTTCAGTTCTTTCGTCGCGCCGGGCGCGATCTCGCCGGGGTTATATGTTCCCGCCAGCACGTCATCCGTCACATCCTTCGGATCCTGGCCTTCGCCCGCCGGCGGCTCGAAGAATTTCACCGTCCAGCCGGCGCCGTCCGCCGGTTTCGTCGCGCTCACCTTGAAGGCGCCTTTCTCCTTGCCGTCATTCTGCAGCTTGATGACGGCGGTCAGCGGTTTCGTCACCACCCCGCCGGCATCAATACGCTGGTCGGCGGCATCGGCGTTGTAGATGTTGTCGCCCTTTATCTGCTCGTTGAATTTGATGATGAGGTCGGGTTTGGGAGTAGCCTGCTGCGGACGCTTGCTGCCCAGGAATACCTGGTCACTGCCTTCCGTTCCAGCGGTAACGGGCACTACGGTAATCGTGCTTCCATAAGCGGTGACCTTCTCGCTCATGGTCTGCTCGATGCGGTATTCCACCGCCTCGCTCTTCGCCAGGTCTTTTGTCTTCCATGTGGGTACACGGACGGTCGCGGTGATGTCGTCGCCATCCTGTGCCGCGCTGAAAATCTTCCACGTTACGTCTTCGGTATCCTGAGGCAGCGAGAAATGGAATGCTTGCGTCGAATCCCCGTCGTTCTCCAGCTTCAGCAGAAACACACCCTTGTCTCCAGCCTTCACTTCAAGTTCGAGTTTCTGGGTGGTATCGCGCGCCTCATACACATTATTACCGATGTATTCGGTGGCGGTGGGGGCTTTGACCATGAGGTCGGGTTTGGCTGTTAGCTTGGTTTCTACGGGCGGTGGAGTTCCTTGCTTAATATAACCAGCAGCGACCGCATCAACCAATGTAGAATCCGTGAGCGATTTTGCGTATGTTGTGAACCCGAAAGCTGACAAATCAGCCTGGTTTTTGATGACTACTTCCGCGCGAAATTCTATGCTACCGCCCACTGGAATTTCAGGTGTGGTCCATCCGGTGCCGAACATCTGCTCCGTGATATCATTTCCGCCGAAGATGGCATCGAAATAGTTCCAACCCAGCTTATCCGGAGTGCCGGTTTTATCCCCCGTTACCTTGAAGGCTACAGGCGCTGCACCGTCGTTTTGCAGTTTGTAGTGTACAATAAAACTGTTCACCGCTCCTCGAAGGGTGGCTACCTGCGGATTATCACCGGTGTTGCCAGGATTATAAATGTCATCCCCGACATGCGTGGTTTCGCTTGATAACTTCACCATCAAGTCAGGCTGGTTCCCTTGCTGGTCCTGCTGTCCGGGAATACCTGGCAGTGATCCACCGCCCGGTACTTGTGTAAGCTGCCCGAACGCCGGCAGCACCAGACACGCCAGCGCCAGCAGTACCCACCACGCCCGCCAGGGGGCGAACACGCGCGAGGCCAGGGTCTTCATAGGACGCTCCTTCATGGTCGCAGAGTGAGTTAGCCGGGGGGACGGTAGCTATACTCCTACTAAATAAGCATTATAACACGGATTGCGGCGGATGCAAGGGGAGCGGTGTGTCAGGCCGGCAAGGTTTGTGATGGCCGGGCAATCTTCCGGCGGCATCACCCCGCGGAAGATGCAAAAGTGCGCGATGCGGGGTGGTACCGTTTGCACTGGGTGGCGAGTGGGGAAGGGCCGAGTACGATGTGACGCCCTGTGATGCTCTTTGACAAATGCATGGCGCTATGGTGGGGAATGCGGGCACTGAAGTACCCCCTGCGAGGGCATGCGGCCAGGCGTCCCTCGACAGGGACGCACC
>JAKIYB010000286.1 GCA_022708765.1 Armatimonadota bacterium
CGCTGTTCGGGCGTCGGCGGCCGCCAGTAGCCAGGGTCAATGCCGTTGGGCACCACCGCCAGCCGCTCCTCCGGCAGGCCGGCGTGCAGCGCTTCCCGCGCCTCGCCGTCCGAGACGCAGATGATGCGCGCCGTCTCGCGCGCCAGCCGCCGCTCGACCACGCGGTACAGTGGCCGCAGCGGGTCGGTGGTGCGCTGGAAGGGGAAGGCGTGCGGGGTGTAGACCACCGGCAGACCGGCGACTTCCGCCGCGCGGCGCCCAAGGTAGCCCGCCTTCGCGCTGTGCAGATGCAGCAGGTCGGCGGCGTCGCGCCGCGCCCACCCGGCAAGCTGTTTTATCGTGTCGCGGTTGAGCGGACGCGCCATCGGGATGTCGCGCAAAGGGATGCCCGCGTCCTTCAGCGCCAGGAAGCGGTCCTTCCAGCTTCCCGGCCGGGCGAAGGAGGCATACACCACGCAGGACACCGCCACCGGGTCCAGCCCGCGCACGAGATCCAGCACGTGTCGGGCGACCCCGCCCTCGGTGGCTTCAACAATGTGGACAACGCGAAGCGGCACGGAACTCCTTTCGTTCACCTCACCCCCCAGCCCCCTCCCCTACAAAGGGAGGGGGAGTGAGTTGAGATGCGAAGACGTATGATTTATGCTCTCTGGTCCTCCCCTCCCCGCGCAGGGGAGGGGGCCGGGGGGAGAGGTGAACCCAGTATACCCACATTCTGCCGTTATCGCGGGCTGAGGAGGCCGGGGGCGGCACTTTTTTTTGGCCCCGGTTTCGCCAGGTGCAACAGCATTTGCAGGGTGCCGAGGAGGATGCGCAGGTCGAGCAGCGGGGTGCCGTGCTTGAGGTAGTAGAGATCGTAGCGCAGTTTGTGCAACACGTCGTCCAGCGTGGTGTCGCCGCCCTGGTGCAGTTGCGCCCAACCGGTGATGCCGGGGGCGACAAGCAGGCGGGCGTCGTAGAAGGGGATCTGCTTCTCGAGTTTGGCCACCAGTTCCGGGCGCTCCGGCCGCGGGCCGACAAGCGACATCTCGCCGCGCAGCACGTTCCAGAGCTGCGGCAGTTCGTCAATGCCGGTGGCGCGCAGCAGGCGGCCGATGGGGGTGACGCGGGCATCGGCGGCGCCGGCCCACTGCGGCCCGCCGGCTTCGGCATCCGCGCGCATGGTGCGCAGCTTCACCAGCCGGAAGGGTTTGCGGTAGCGCCCCAGCCGCTCCTGCGTGAAGAAGGCCGGCCCGCGCGAGGTGCATTTGACCAGCAGCGCACCGAGCAGGATGAGCGGCAGCGTGATGGGCAGCGTGAGCAGGATGATGACGGCGTCGAAGGCGCGCTTCACCACCTCGCGGATGGGCGAGGGTACGCGCAGCGCGCGCGGCAGCGCCCAGCCCTCCGGGGTATGGACGACGGCGACTTTTCCGAGCACCGACTCGGAGAACTCGCAGAGGTCGGCGATCTCCACCCGGTGATAGAGCGGCATCAACGCGGCAAAATCCGCCTCACCCATGCGCAGGTCGGTCACCACCATGTAGGTGGGATAACCGGGACGGCGCTCCGGCAGCGGTCCGGCGGGATCGGTCAGCGGCGCGTCCACGAAGATGTGCGGGTGCGCGCCCAGTTCATCCAGCAGCGGCGCGTGCGCCTCCGGCAGGCGGCACGGCACCAGGTGGATGGTGGGCCGCAGCAGCAGCATGGTGAAGAGCAGCCGTGCCAGCAGCCCGCCCAGCGCGAGCGCGGCGCAGGACACCAGGCCGCCCTTGGTGTACCAGTCATGGCCGCCGCCGCCCCAGACGATGCCGACCAGCGCCGCGATACCCAGCGCGAGCGCCGTGGAGAAGAGGATGCGATAGCGGGGGTAGAGATACGCCGCCTGCTGCCCGCCCACCAGCAGCATGCCGAAAAACCAGGCCAGCGCCGCCACATAGCCGTGGGTGGACTTCCACCCCACCGGAAAAGAATAGGCAACCACGACCATCGCCGCCGCGATGGCGGCGTCGGTAATCGTCAGCCCGCTCTCAATCCGTCTGGCATGCGAGGTGGCCATGCGGCTCTAGTGTGCGGAACTGGACGACTTCTGTCAAGCGAGGAGAGCCTCTACCTGGCCATCAATACGGCATCGGCTGATAGGACGGCGTGAACATCGGCTGACCGAAGGGCGAAGGTTCCGGAGTCGGCTCGCGGCGCTGCACGGTGAGATTTACGGTCTCTCCATCAACCAGGAACGCCGCATGCCCATCAGCGTAGACGCCCACCACGCCCTTGCGCATGGTATCGTTCTTATCTTTGCGCCAGGCGTGCCGCACCATGTCAATATCGCCGGTGCTCTTGAGCTGGTGGCTCGAACTGGTGGAGTCCGCGATCATCAGCACCTGTTCGGGACTCGCCACGGTGTTCAACGGTTGCCCGAGCAGCGCGGCGTTGACGCCGAATTCCGGATTGGAACCGTTGCCGGGTCTCGGTGTAGCCGGGCAATTCCAGAGGTTCTGCGGGTTCCGTGAAGTATCGCTGGATCCTCCGGGACCATAATCGCGCAGTAAATCCGTCCAGTTGCCGTCCGCCGGGGGGAACTTCCCCTCGTTGTCCTGTACATACATTTCCAGCGCATTGGCGATTTGCTGCTGGTTTGCCATGCAGACGCCGGTATAGGCAATCTGCCGGCCCATGTTGAAGACCGGATACAGAATGACCGCCAGAATGACGCCCAATCCAATGATAACGCTGGAACTGACGATGCCGCCGACGGCGATGCCGCGTCCTTCAAGCTCCGGATTATTGTTGAGCTGCGACAGGGCGGCGATGCCCAGAATCAACCCGATGAACGACGTGGAGCCGCAGGTGAGCAGGCCCAGCAGGCCCAGCACCAGCGAGGCGATGGCCATGCCGCTGGTTTTCCCGCCGCCGCCGCGCGGGGCGGCGCGGGGAGCGGTGGCCGGACGCGGGCCGGTCAGCACCGGGCCGGCGCTTCCGCCGGAAGCGCCCGGCGCGGGGGTGACCATCGGTCCGCCGGTCGAACTCTGGGGATTACCGGGGACAATGAGGTTCTGGCTGCCGCAGCGGGAGCAAGCCCCGTGACCTTCGGGCACTTCCGTGCCGCATTTCCTGCAGAAGACGGCCATGTATCGAGACCTCCTGGTGCCAGGCGCGTTCATCGGCCTGGTCAGCATTTCTCTTCGACGGGCCAGGCCGCCTTCCTTCCGGATGGCTTGGAACTTTTTCGGTCGAATAGAGGCGCCGCACCAGGACTAGCGCATCTTTCTTCCTGGTATGCGGCCAGCGCTACCGTTCGTGCCGGAGGACGAGACTCCGTTGAGCCGCGCACACGGACAAACGTATACCAGCAGGCGAAAATGTCCCCCACGCGCATACCCGTGATACCCGATCAGTGGCAGGTGGGCATGCGTTCCCACAGTTCCAACGCGCGCGGTTCGCCGGAGTCTTGTCCAATGCCATTCAAATACGCTTGCTCTGTGTGGTAGATCAGTCTCGCCACATCGCCATTTTTCCCTATTAATCTCCCCCCCACGTAGGGGGAGGGGTACGGGGGAGCCTGCCCCGAAGAAATCGGGGAGGTCGCGCGTGACGGTCGTAAATCCGTATTTGAATGGCATTGGGAGTCGCGCCCGCCGACGGATGACGCTATGCTTCCATCTCTTCCGTCGTGGCTGACGGGGGCAGATAGTAGCAGAGGATTTGCAGTTCCTGGGTCAGGTCCACGTTGCGCACGGCGACGTCCCTGGGGACGCTCACGCGGGTGGGAGCGAAGTTGAGGATGGCGCGCACGCCGCTTTTCACCATCTGGTCGGCGACCATCTGCGCGGACGGCGCGGGGGTGGTGATGATACCGATCTCCACGCTCATGCTGGCGTTAATTGCCGGCATGTCCTCAATGTCGAGGATTTCCAGGTCCCAGATGCGACGGCCGATCTTGCTGAAGTTGTTATCGTAGACGGCCACGAGCTGAAAGCCGGATTCATGCAGCCCGGTGTAGCCAGCGAGGGCGGTGCCGAGGTTGCCGGCGCCGACGATCATCACCGGCTGATTGCGATCGAGGCGCATGATATGGGCGATGCGGTCAACGAGCGGGGTCACGGCATAACCCAGGCCGGGCTTGCCGAACTCGCCGAAGTATGACAGATCTTTGCGCACCTGCCCGGAGCTGATGCCGGTGCGCGCTTCGATATCCGCCGACGACAGCGTCTCCAGCCCTTCGATTTGCGCAAGGCGCAGGCTGCGCAGGTAGAGCGCCAGCCGGGCGATAGTGGGTTCCGGGACCGCGCGATTGAGTGGCACAGGTCACTCCTTCCTCAGCGAGTTACTCGCTGACTGCCGGTTCCGCCGGCGGTTCCGCCGGCACTTCGGGCCGCGGCAGCAGTCCTGCGCGCTCGGCGATGACCGGGATGATCTTCTCCCAGAAGACGGGCATCAGGTGGATGCCCGCTACGCCGGGGATGGCGCGGACCTGTTCGATGGTTTCCAGGGCGATGGCGACGCCTTCGGCTTCCGCGTCGGCGGCGCCCTGCATGCGCTTCAGCAGCGCTTCGGGCAGCGCCACGCCGGGCACGTCGCCGTACATGCGCTCGGCCATTTTTACGGATTTCAGCGGGGTGATGCCCACCAGCACCTTCACCCGGTCGAAGAGGCCAAGGTCGCCGGCGCGGGCCATGAACTCGCGCAACCGCGCCACGTCGAAGGTACACTGGGTCTGGATGAAGCGGGCGCCGGCGTCCGCCTTCTTCTGCATGCGCACCGGACGATAGTCATACGGCGGGGCGAACGGGTTTTCCACCGCGCCGACAAAGAGCGTGGGCGGCACCTTGATAGGATCGCCGTTGAAGAAAAGGCCGTCCACCGTCATACGGCTGGCGGTCTGCAGCCAGGTGATGGAATCGAGATCGTATACCGGCTTGGCCATGGCGTGGTTGCCATTGCAGGGATGGTCGCCGCTCATGCAGACCACGTTGCGGATACCCAGCGCGGCCAGCCCGAGGATATCGCTCTGCAGGCCGATGCGGTTGCGGTCGCGCACCGTCATCTGCACCACCGCCTCCACGCCCTCCGCCTGCACGATGGTGGCGGCGGCAATGCTGGACATGCGCACCATCGCCGTCTGGTTGTCGGTGAGGTTGATGGCGTCCACGCTGCCGCGCATGGCGGCGACGTGGCGGCGCACGACATCGGCGTCAGCGCTCATCGGCGGGCCGATCTCCGCCGTCAGGACGAAGGCGCCGGATTCCAGTAATCGTTGAAGGTGACTGCTCATGAAAGCCTCGTTACGTGGATGCGGGCTATAACCCAGATTGCGAAAAATTGTACAGGGGCGGGCAACGCACTGTCAAGGCGGAACGGCTACCTGCAAAAAATACGAATAATTTTTCACGAAAAAGGGATTCGCCTCCATGAAGCGAAAAGGATCAAGAGCACGTGTGATGACGTGCGCTATTCCCGTTTAGACCTGTTGCGTACGGCTCGCGCGCGTCGCAGGCCTCCCTGGAGGATCGTGATGGGTTTCGATGAGTTAAAAACTCAGTTTCAATTAAAGATGAATCTGACGACGCTGCTCATGCAGATGTGATCGGGTTCGGAGGGTCACCGAGAAGCGGCGATTCGCGAATTAGGCGCGCTGGGCCTGCCACAGGTGGTGGATCCGATCCTGCGCGCGCTGAAAGACCCCAGCCCCGGCGTGCGGCGCAGCGCCGCCACCGCCCTCGGCCAACTGGGCGATGCCCGCGCGGTGGAACCGCTCACCGCGATGATGAAAGACCCCCGCTACAACGTGCGCCGCGCCGTCATCACCTCGCTGGGGCAATTGGGCAGCGCGCGCACGGTGGAAACGCTGGTGGCGGCGCTGAAAGACGCCGACCAGGACGTACGCCGTATCGCCTTTGAAGGCCTGGTGAAGCTGGGCACGCCCGCCGTTCCCGCCCTGCTGGACTGCCTGCGGGCGCCGGAGGAGAACGTGCGCCAGGACGCCATCCGCGCCCTCGGCTCGCTAAAGGCGCCGGAGGCCATCGAACCGCTGGTGGCAATGCTGAAATTCAGTCAGGCTGACGCGCAGCTCGCCGCGGAAGCGCTGGAAGCGCTGAACTGGGTGCCGTCGCACCCCGCCGAGCGCGTGCTCTATGCCTTCACCCGCGGTCGCTATGACGACCCGGTGGCCGATGG
>JAKIYB010000287.1 GCA_022708765.1 Armatimonadota bacterium
ACCAACCTGTTTCCCCTGCTGATTGATGAGCCGGAGCTGATCGACTACCTCTGCGAGAAGATTTTAGCGCAGAACCTGGAGGCGATCCGGCGCTTCGCCGCCGCCGGAGGCGACGCCATCTATATCGACGACGCCATCGCCACCAGCGACATGATCTCGCCGGCCATGTATGCGCGCTTCTGCCTGCCGTATATGAAGGCGATGGTGGCGGAGATCCACCGGTTGGATCACAAGGCGATCGTCATCTACTTCGGCGGCATCATGGACCGCCTGGAGATGATCGCCGCTACCGGTGCCGACGGCTTATCCTACGAGGCCAGCATGAAGGGCTTCATCAACGACACCGCGGAGATCGCCCGCCGCATCGGTGACCGCTTGACGCTCTTCAGCAACATCGATCCCGTCGCGGTATTGCAGGACGGCACGGATGCCGACCTGGAAGCCGAAATGTGCTGCCAGGTCGAGGCCGGACGCTTGGCCCGTGGGTTCATCATCAGCACAGCCAGCCCCATCACGCCGTCAACGCCGTTGACTCGGGTGCAGCGATTCCTGGCATTGGGCCGGCAGGTGTCTGGAGGCAGCCGATGAATGTCGGAGTATCTTTTTCCATTTTCGGCAAGCGCACCTGCGTCATGGGCGGCGCCGCCACGGTACCCGAAGAGCGGCATTTCGCCCAATGCGCCGAAAATGGTATCGAACGGGTCGAGCTTATTATTATGGAGGGTTACATCTCACCAGGCGACATGGCACTTGCGAGGCGGATCCGGCGCGTGGCAGACGCCTGCGGGATTGCCGTACATTCTGTGCACGGTCCGTCCGGCTGGCCCACCAATGGCCACTGGCTCGGTGATCCAGACGAGGATGCGCGGCGGCGCAATGTGCAGGAGCGATGCCATGCTATTGAAGGTGCAGCCGCCTTGGGAGCCCGGTACATGGTGGTGGAACTCGAAGCGTATGATCAGTGGCCGTATTGGCCCCACGGTCAAGCCGCACAGCAACGCTTTCCTCACGCGTGGGACCAATGGCGTCGGAGTTTCGACGGGCTCCTGTCCATCGCCGAACAAGCCGGCGTCACTCTGGCCATTGAAAATGTGGACGGCGTAGCGTATGAGCGACTACCGGCATTATTGGCTGGTCTGACGCGTCAGCAGGTCGGTGTCTGCTTTGACAGCTCTCACGCCACCTATGGCAATGCCTTCTGGGACCAGTTCGATATGCTGGCGCCATACATCATCGGTACGCACCTGTCCGACAACGACGGACTGCCAGGCGGAGCCTGGGTTGATCGCCACTGGCAACCCTTCACGGGCACTATTGATTGGCCGCGGTTGATTGCTGGCATTGCCACCCGGTCGCCTTGCGACTGTATCAACTTGGAAGTGCTGGACCGCGAGAACCCCCAGATTACGCCGGAGCTTGTCGGCGCCTTGCGCAGGATTGCAACCTTGATCACGCAGGAAAAACAAGGTGTGAGCAGCAGTGATTGGAGCGTGACATGAACACGGCGATCTGCACGGGGTTCGACTACGCGATCCCCTTTGAGCAAACCATTACGATGGTCCGGGAAGCGGGATTTTACACGGTGGCCCTGGGTGCGCGCCCGGAACACTCGGGTTACGCCACGGCGGCAGGAAGAGCAGTCATACGGCGACTCACCGCCGGCATGACAATCGACTCGGTACACGCCCCCTTCCCGGAAGGGGATCGCCTGTTCTCACTGGATGAGTGCGAGCGGGGCGAATCCGTTCGTCAGTGCGAGATGGCCATGCAGGCGGCATCCGAACTGGAAAGTCCGATCGTGGTGATCCACCTGATCCAGCCGTATGATATCCCGCATGGTGAGGCGCGTGACCGGATGATCGACCAGGGTCGAAAGAGCATCGCCACCCTGGCGGCGTGCTGCGAGGCGCAAGGCGTGAAACTCGCCCTGGAGAACGGACAGCGGGCTGATTACGACGAGGTAGTGGCCGCCTTTCTGACGGAGTTCGACATGTCGCACGTCGGTTTCTGTTACGACGCAGGGCACGAGCACGTGCAGGGAACGTGTTTCCAGATGCTGGAACGCTTCGGTGACCGACTCCTGACCTTTCACCTCCACGACAACACAGGGGCGGACATTCACGTGCTGCCGTACGAAGGCACAATCCCCTGGGACCGCTTCACCTCCACGCTGCAGAGGATTCCTTACCGAGGCAACCTGCTTCTCGAGGTGGATATCAAACATTCCCAATATAAAGATCCGGACGCGTTTCTCGCGCAGGCGAAAGCGCGCGCTGAGACCCTTCTGAAGAGATGGAAGAACGCCAGCGCCACTGGGGAGGGTGCATGAGCAACCTGTGGTATGGACCACTTATCACCCTCTCCGGCAGCCCCGACCGAGACAACCCGCAGATCACGCCGGAGCTTATCGGCGCCTTGCGGGGGGTGCGGAATTGATTCCATCGGAGCGAAAGCGGAGCCGGCCATGAAAAAGGCGGACGAGACATCAAGCGAAGCGACGGAAAACCATGCAGCGGTGGTCACCGGGATTGCGGATGCGAGGTGCGGCAAGCTGTTGCTCGCTTCGCCTCCGGACCGGTCGCCGCAGGGAATACTTCGTTATGGATTGGGGTTCACGTTTCAGGTCGCTCCCCGTATGGTCGGCGTCATGGCGATGCGTATCATTGAAGGGACGTCGAACTACGGCTACCTGGACGGCACCGATGTGATATTGCTAGACGATCTGAAACAGCCTGGCCCGAAGCAGGTGTTTGCCGCCAACCGGAACGTCTGGGATGTCGGCGCGCTTGGGGAGCCCTCGTGCCTGTTCATGAAGTCGCCGCTCATGGGCGGGTTCGTCCCGCGCGGCGCGCTCCAGACTGACGGCACGGTCCACCCACATGCGGGCACCGGGTTCGGCATCGCCCAGGCACACCGCTTTCCGTTTCGGGACGGACAGTTCTCCTGGGGCGACCCTGCCCGGCAGGATATGCTCGAGATTTACCAACTGGGCTTTGACGGCAAGACCTTTACCACCCGGCGAACGGGAATCTGGCCCCAGAATCCCCGGAACACGGACGACTCGCTCAGAATCGGCAAAAGCGATTGGTCCATATTGGTGACCGGGATCGGTAATGCGATCCACGACGGTGACGACCTGCTGATGGCGACTCTCGCGGTGCGGACTGACCGCACAGCATTGAGCGCGGGCGTAGTGCGCTGGGCGCGGGATGAACGATGGCAACCGGTTGAGTTCGACCCCGTGCTGACGGCTCGGCAGGCCATGCCTGAAGGACCGAATCCGATGGAGCAATGCCCGTGGATGGAGCCCAGCCTCGCCCGGGAAGTCGATAACGAGTTGCTCTTTTCCGTCCGCTATGCCGATTCGTTCCAGCAACCCGGCGACAAAAGGCAAGGTTACCGGATTTGTCTTTGGCGGTCGGCGGGGACGGGGCAGTGGTCGCATATGCTGGATGTGCCCGACGCCAGGCTGAACTCGCCGGTGACGGTTAATGTTGCGGCCGACGGATCCGCCTACATCGTTTCGAATCCGTTTGATGTGGCATTTGTTCCGGAAACCGATGCCACGGGGCGTGGACGCGAGAAGTTAGTCCTCTGGCCGATAAGCGCGGATCGCCGGCAATTGGATCCCGCGCGGCTGATTCGCGATTGCCTCGCGGAGTTCGGTCAGCCTCCGTCCGACAACAGGCCGGAGTTCTGGATGGCGGACCATCCGCACGGCATGACAGTGCGGCTTGGGGACGGTCGATGGCATCACCTCCTTTCATATCGTGTCTGCCATTGCTCGCGGTACCATCCCTCGGAGACTGCGCCGTCGCCTTTCAATGGGTGCTATATTCAGGAGATTGCGAGCCGCGGCCCGGTCCGGCCGATGTGGCGATTCGCGGACGATCCCCTGCCGGATCTCTTCACCCACGTGCGCTACCGCGTGATCCAAGGAGACACACCATGCACGTGAACGCTGGATGGGAACAACAGGTGCTTGGCTTCATTGCCGCCCATCGACTCGACGCACCCGGCCACTACCGTTACGCTGCCGGATGCACGACGCCGACACTGTATTCTTCCACTTACGCCGCCATGGCGCGCCATCTGCTGTGCGAGGCGTTTGCCGAAGAGGAGCGAACCAGTTGGGCCGCGTATCTCAACGCCCACCAGGACGACGACGGCCTCTTCCGTGACCCGGTGATCTTTGACCAGGGCTGGTATGCCGGCGATCCGCTCTGGTGCGGGCGACCGCACCTGACCTGCCATGTCATCACGGCGCTGACCTGCCTGGGTGGGGTGGCGGAAAAGCCGTTGCGCTGGCTCGACCCCTGGCGCGATCTAGATGCGCTGGTCCGCTGGCTGGAGACGCGTGACTGGGGCACGCAGGTTGCCTGGACGGGCAATGAGATCATGAATGTCGGCGTGCTGCTGCAGTATGCGCGCGACGTGCATCACGACGACCGTGCGGGCGCGGCGGTGGCGACATTCCTGGAATGGTTGGCGACCCATCACATTGATCCAGCGACGGGCGTGTGGGGTGACGTGGATGTTACCGATCCGGTCTGGCGCAGCCAGGCCGTGCAGGCGGCCTATCACTGGTGGCCGCTCTTCTTCTACGACGGCGTGGCGCCTCCCTGTCTGGAGCGCGCCATCGACACCGTGCTGGCCACACACAACCCACGGGGCGGCTTCGGCTGGGGCGTGCACAACTCCGCTGACCCGTTCACCAGCAGCGCCTGCGAGGATATCGATTCCATCGATCCGCTCTGCCGGATGCTGCAGATGACGGATTACCGGCGGACCGACATCCAGACGGCGCTGACTCGGGCAGCGGACTGGGTGCTGACCAACCAGATGCCGGATGGCGGCTTCGTCTTCATCCGGGACATACCCTTCGAATACGGTCATCCCGCACTGCGCGGCGAGGCCGGGCAGGGGGCGCTGTTCCCCACCTGGTTTCGTCTGCTCTCATTCGCGTTGATCGGTCGCGCAGTGCCCGACCACCCACTGGGACGCATCCCCTGGCAGTTCGTGCGGTGTCCGGGGATGCAGTTCTAATACATGAGGAGTGATGGTATGACATCGCGTGAGCGTGTGCTGACCGCCGTGTCGCATACCCAGCCGGATCGAACGCCGATCGGGCTGCGGTTTGCACCGGAACTGCTGGCGCGTATCAAGGCGCATGTAGGAATCAGCCGGGACGCGGACCTGTGGGACTGGGTGGGACAGGATCTGGTCACCGTCCGACCGACGTTTCGCCAGCCGGCGGCTGACCAGTATTATGCCGACCCGACCATGGCGATCTCGCCGGAAGGATGGTACCTGGATATCTACGGTGTCCCCTTCCGGCCCGTGGCGACGGATCACCAGGTCTATATGGAACTGGTGGGGCACCCCCCACTCGCGGCTGCGCGTACCACGGCCGACCTGGCACGGTATCCCTGGCCTACGCCGGACCTCTGGGATTTTTCCACCATCCCTCCCGCCCTGGCGCTGCATGGGGACAAAGCGACCTGGGCGCGCAGTCGTGGCCTGCTGGAGATAGCCGGCTTCCTGCGTGGTCAGGAAGCCGTGCTGATGGATCTGGCGCTGGACCCCACCTTTGCCGGTGCGTTGCTGGATCACATTCAGGAGGGGCTGCTCGCACTGACGCGGTTGACCCTGGACGCCGGCGGCGGCCAGTATCTCTTCTACGAATATAACGATGATGTCGCGACGCAGCGGGGCCTGCTGCTCTCCCCGACCCTGTGGCGCCGCGAAGTCAAACCGCGCATGGCTCGATTTTGTGCGTTGATTCATCGGTACGGCGCGAAAGTGCGTTACCATTCCTGTGGATCGGTCTATCCAATCATCCCCGATCTGATTGAGATCGGGGTCGACATACTGAATCCGGTGCAGCCCCTCGCCCAGGGCATGGACCCGTTTGAGTTGAAAGCGGAATTCGGACGCGATCTCTGCCTGGATGGCGGGGTGGATATCCAGCACTTATTACCGCGTGGAACTCCTAAAGACGTCTCTGCGACCGTGCGCCGGCTCTGTGACGTTGTCGGCCATGATGGCGGGTACATTTGCGCCGGCTCGCACACACTCCAGGCGGACATACCGGTTGACAATATGATCGCACTCGTCGAGGCGGCGCAGGGGAGGTGAATACATGCAACAGCCGA
>JAKIYB010000288.1:0-2043 GCA_022708765.1 Armatimonadota bacterium
CGCGACGGCGACTGGAAACTGGTGCGTCCGGCCATCGCGGAGGCGATGCAGGTACCGGATATCCAGTGGTTGCACACCTCGATGTACGAGACGGAATACTTCATCGAACACGGCATCATCCGCGACTCTGACCCGCCGCGCGACGTGCCGCCCCCACCCCAGCCGGAGCTCTATAATATCGCCGACGATCCGCTGGAGGAGCACAACCTCGCCGACGAACACCCGGACATCGCGCGTCGCCTGCTGCGCGACCTGGAGACATGGTTTGCCGAGGTGGATGCGGAACGGCGAACGATTGACGATTCGGTCGCGGCTGATTCCATTATCTGACACGCAGGAAAGCCCGGATGGTGACAAGCAATGCACCGCTTACGCCGGCTTTCTGTTATCGAGCGCATCTGCCTCGTGTCGCTCTTTGTATATGTCGTGCTTTTATCTATCATCGCCGCAGGCGTGATTTAGCGATGAACGAAGTCAGCGCGTGTCGCCGCTCATCTTCCCTGTGCGATTACTTTTCCATCATAACCCTCTGCGTGCCTTGCGATCTCCACGGTGAATTCATATCACTTCCTGCTCAATCACCCGCATGGTGCGCCACTTCCCGTGCAGGTAGCGCAGCAGGAACGCCACCGCCAGCACGCAGACGAAGAGGGTGATGAAGAACCACGCGCCGTAGACGCCGAGCCCGCCGGGCCGCACGCACCAGAGGTATGTCGGCACCAGCATGATGGTGACGCCCAGACCGGAGGAGAGCAGCATGACGAAGAGGGTATCCCCCGCCCCCTTCAACGCGCCGGCAAAGGCGAGATTGCAGACATCGAAGAGGCAGTAGGCGGCGACAAATCGCAGCATCACCACCACCTGCTCGCGCACGGCGGCGAAGGCGACCGGATCGGCTTTCACCGCGAATGGGGCGATCAGCACATCCGGGATGAGCACGTAAAGCGCACCGATGGCCGCGGTGAAGAGCAGGCCGATATGTATAGCGGACCACGTCGCGTGATTGGCCGCCTGTGGATCATCGCGCCCCAGGCTTTGCCCTACCAGCGTGGAGGTGGCCATCGCCAGCCCCATGATGGGCAGGAAGGCGATGCAATTCAACTGGAAAGCAAGATTTGTTGCCGCGAGCGCGGTAGCTCCCAATCGTCCAAGCAGCAGCATGAAGCCTGTCCAGCCGATCATATCCAGCATGATCTGCACGCCGTTAGCATAGCCGAAGCGCAGCAGGCGTCCCATCAGTGGCACGTCAAGCTTCCAGCCACCTTCCGCATGCATCTCTCGGGCGTCGCGCAGGAAGATGCCGAAGGCGATGAGCAGCGCGACCGACTGCGCGATCACGGAGGCCCACGCCGCCCCGGCGATGCCCATTTCCGGGAAGGGGCCGATGCCGAAAATAAGCAGATAATCCAGCACTCCGTTGCACGTGATGCTGACGAGGTTGATCCAGAGAAGGACGCGCGTAATGCCCCGGCCAATGAAGTAGGCTGTAACGGCCGCGCTGCCGATAAAGGTGAACGACCCGTAGAGGAAGATGTCGTAGTATGTCACTTCCAGGTGCTGAATCGCCGGGTCATGCCCGGCCAGCCGGAAAATGGAGGCTCCCACCGGCGCAATCAGTAGAATGAGCAATGCGGCCAGCACTGACAAATACAGCGCCTGCCAGATGACGGCGACCGCCTGCCGCGGCTTGTCCGCGCCGGTATATTGTGCCACAAAGACCGCGGCGTAGCCCGCTAAGCCCACGAAGACAGACTGAATGGTGAACGCCAGCGCGCCCGACGGCCCTGAGGCCGCCAGTGCCTCTGGTGAATGCCAGGTGAGGAACATGCGATCCACCATCTGCAGAATGGTATTCGCGCCCTGTGAGAGGATCAGCGGCCAGGCGAGCTGCAGCACCTCCCGGTATCCGCCGGATGCGTGCCACCACTCGCGCAGCGCTGTCCGGGTCACGGGAGGCGGAGGAATCGTCAATGCAGGCAGAGGAGGACGTTCACCGAGGACCATAAGCGCTTAATAATAGCGGGAGATGGCGGGAACGTCAAA
>JAKIYB010000288.1:2053-6151 GCA_022708765.1 Armatimonadota bacterium
GTTCAATAGCGGCGCCTGATATTCGGGATACCATGCTGTTCCCGCCAGCATCCTATCCTCAATCACCGGCATCTTCTTCCCATCTATGACCGGCAGATTGCGATAGTTGATGACACGGCGCGGACGGGCCATCACGTCCACCAGCTTTTCGAGAAGCGCGGATTTTTGCGAAGCGTATGCGGGGTCGTCAATGCGGTCGTGCTGTTCGGCGGGGTCACCCTTCAGGTTGAACAACTGCATGCGGCCTGATTCGAGGTAGCGCGTCAGGCGCCAGCCATCGTCGGTTACCACGCTTTCGGCGGTGGAAATAGCTACCGAGACAGCATCCCAACCGGAATCATTGATGGAGCGGCCTTCCAGAGGAGGACGGTCCTGAGCCGGAATATCCGCCCAGTCGCAGAAGGTCGGGAAGAAATCCAGCGTGCAGGTGAGCCGGTCCGTGACACCCGCGGGTATGCCGCCGCCGGCGATAATCAGCGGACAGCGAATGCCCATGTCGTAGTGCTTCAGGCCCTTGGTCATAAGGGCATGATCACCGAGCATCTCGCCATGGTCCGTAGTGAAGATGAGAATGGTGTTCTCCCAGATGCCGCGTTCCCGCACGAAAGTGATGACGCGGGCGATCTGGTCGTCCATGTATTTGAGCGAACCGTGGTACAGCGCGCGCAGCGCGCGTACCGCTCCCGGCCCCTGCTCGACGAGTTGCGGTGTCGCCATACCACGATGGGCGCCCAGCAGTTCGGGGATGGGATTGTCCGTCATCCATTCAGCCGGCGCCGGGTCGCGCATATCGTCAGGATTGTAGCGGCTCGCGTAGGGCTCCGGCGGGTCGTAGGGATCGTGGGGGTCCACGAAGGAGATATGGCAGAAGAACGGCTGGTCAGGATGGGCGTCCAGGTGCCGCCGCATAAAATTCAGTCCCGTCTCGGTGATAAAGGTGGTGTCATGCACCTCCGGCGGCAGCGGCGAGGGATACATCAGCGGCCAGCAGGATTGCCGCTTCAGCGGTTCGATAATGGCTTTCTTCAGTTCCCGGCAGCGCTCTGCCAACGGGTGACGGGGGTGACTCGGCCAGAAATCCCAGCACATGGCCAGCGCGGTGTCGGCATATTCTGGATGCTCGCGCGCGACCCATTCGTACCAGGTCCACTTCGTATCGTCGGTATTCATGGACTCATCGAAGCCCAGGTAGTCCATGCTCTTCGGCAATGGGCAGTGCATGGGTGTTTGATGGAATTTCCCAAAGCCGCCGGTGCGATAGCCGTGGGCCTGCAGGACGTGCGCATAGGTGGGGATGTCGGCGCGCAGCACGTAATTGTTGCCCATCATCCCATGCACCGCCGGCGAGCGTCCGGTGAGGAAACAGGCGCGATTCGGGCCACACAGCGGCACGGTGGCATAACAGCGATCATAGCGCGTGCCTTCCGCCGCCAACCCATCCAGCGCCGGCGTCGAATCTACCCCGCTGCCATAGCAACCCAGCGATGCCGCACCGAGTTGGTCGGCCATGATGAAGATGATATTCGGTTGCCGGTTTTGCATGACCGTTCTTTATCACACTGTCGGCTGCGCGTGCGGCAGCACTGCTCGATACGGCTGGCCCGGTATCAGTCGCGCACCATCGGTGAAACCTTCGGGACGTTCGCGCAATTCATCAATCAATCGCGCGCGCCAGCAGGCGATGCGTTCCTGCCGGTCGGGATCGCGTATGAGATCCCGGCACTCCCGCGGGTCTTCCAGCAAATCAAAGAATTGCTCTCGCCCATCACCCGTATACCAGATAAATTTTTCCTTACCATCCGTGAGACTCTGGTGAAACGGTGCATGTTCCAGATGCAGGTAATCGCGCCAGGCCGGCTGCTCTCCGCGCAGCAGCGGCAGCAGACTGCGCCCTTCCACCGTGTCGGGGATGGGCACGTCCGCCAGATCCAGCAACGTGGGCATCACGTCTTCCAGACAGACGGGAGCATCAATGGTTTGCCCTCGCGCGAAGCCAAAGCGCGAGGGCGCGCTCAACAGGAACGGTATCCGTGCCGACGCTTCATACGGCAGTTGCTTCCGCCAAAGGTAGTGGTCGCCCAACATTTCGCCATGGTCGGAGATGAAGCAGACTATCAGGTTATCGCCGACCATGCGCGGCAAGCCGGTGACGCCATTCAACAGCCGGCGCAGTTGATCGTCCACGTGATTGATTAATCCGTAGTAGCCCGCCCGCGCGGACAGCAACGCTTCGCCGGATAATGCCACCTGGAACGGGGCTACATCCATACCCCTGCCCCCATCCGCCGGCGGCGTCTCCCAGTCGCCAATGCTCGGGTCGGGTACGCCAGTGCGCAGGTAGCGCTCGAAATAGTGTGCCGGCGGCTGTAGGGGCGGATGGGGGGCGATGAAGGAGACGGTGAGGAAGAACGGGCAGGCGGGATCGCGCCGCCGCAGGAATTCCAGCGATTCATCCACCACCCAGTTCGTGTGATGGAAGCGCTCCTCCAGATGAAAAGGCCTGGCGGTCCAGTCGTTGTGCATCACCCCGCCGCCGAACCACTCCGCGGTGGCGCCGGCATGCAATTTGAGCCAGCGCTCGTAATCGTCCGCGCCTGTATGGCAGTTGGTGACCATGTGGTCGTAGCCATAGCGCTTGCGCGGCGGATGCTGGTGCATGCTGCGCCCGACCATCCAGGTTTGATAGCCCGCATTCCGCAAAACGCCCGGCAGCGTGGGCGGCGCATCCCACTCAACGCCATCCGCATAGCCGACCATGCCGTGCGTGCGGGGGAACTGCCCGGAGAGGATGCTGCGCCGCGCGGCGATGCAGGAGGGGCAGGTGACATAGGCCTTCGAAAAATGCGCGCCATCACCGGCGATAGCATCCATATTCGGCGTCATCAGCACGGGATGGCGCTCGTAGCTCAGACAATCGCCACGCTGCTGATCCGTAATGACGAGCAGGATATTCGGACGTTCGTTCATGCTTGTTTCTCACTTACCGACCATTGGCAGAGAATATCTTTCTGGAAGCCGCGCGGATCTTCATCCCAGGGGACGACATCCGACGTGTGGATATACCAATCGAGCATCTGCTCCTGCAGGTGTTGCCGCACGCCGGCATACGCCGGCTGGCCGAACAGGTTATGCAGTTCTCGCGGATCCTTTGCCAAATCATAGAGCTCGTGCTCGCCATTGGTGCGGCGGATCAGTTTGTGCGTCAGCGTGCGAATCATCGTCGCCCGGCAGATGGATTCAGGCGCTTCCTGTTGTTGGAGGCCTTTCGGGTAGTAGATGGCCTGCACATCGCGGCAGATACCGTCCGACGGACGTCCCTCGAAGCAGTGCGGCTCGTGGGTATCATAGCCGCCTTCGCAATAGATGGCGCGTTCCGGGTCGCCGGCCATACCGCGCAACTGCGGCAGCATATTATGACCGAACTGCGTATGCCGCAGGGGAATTCCCGCCAGTTCCATGGTCGTCGGCACGATGTCGAAGCATTCGATGGGCTCATGCACGACATGCCCCGTCACCATACCGGGAGCGCGCACCAGCATGGGAATACGCGTAATGCAATCGTCCAGCGCGTTCGACCACTTCTCCACCAGACCGTAATCGCCCGCCCAATCGCCGTGGTCGGAGAAGAAAAACACTGTGGTATCGTCGGCCTGTCCGGTCTCGTCAAGCGCATCCATCAGCATGCCGAACAGATAGTCCACATACGATACCATGCCCAGGTAGACGGCCATGACGCGCCGCAGTTCATAATCCGACAGCGTGCCCAGGTTGCGGTACTGGCGAATCAGCCGGTGATACGCGGGCTTGCCTTCCAAGTCGGCGGGGCGCAGTGGGGGTAGATCGGCGGGATCATACATGCTGTACCACGGTTCCGGCACACTGTAGGGGCAGTGCGGAAAGAGCGTCGGCAGGTACAGCATGAACGGGGCGTCGCCAGCTTTTCGACTGCGCAGGAACGAAATCGCCTGTTGAACCACGCCGTAATCCGCGGGATGATCATCCATCGGGCCGTAGAGGAAGCTGCGATAGTGCAGGTCGTCTTCGCCAGGTTTGTCGGCATGGCCACCACCGCTCCAGTCATGCACGCACGTCACCGAG
>JAKIYB010000289.1:0-274 GCA_022708765.1 Armatimonadota bacterium
TGCCCAACGGCAACCTGTTTCCGTTCGATGCTTTTTCCGCGACCTTCCAGCGTCCCGATTTGCTGCACCGCTCGCTTGCCGGCGACGACCTCGCCGCTCAGCCCGCTATCGCCGTCACGCAGACCCCGCCAGTGCTGCGCTTCACCGCCCCCGCCTATGGCACGGAAGTGAGCGCGGGTGAAGCGCCGGACATTGAGATGGAGGTTACCGGCAGCGCCCCCATCGCGCGGATCGAGATGACCATCAACGGACAGCCGTTGACGCCACGGGCCGC
>JAKIYB010000289.1:355-6151 GCA_022708765.1 Armatimonadota bacterium
AAGCACTCCGACCGAACTGACCCTCTTCCGCCGGGGCGTGAAGGCGCAGCCGGGCCGGCTCTATGTGCTGGCAATCGGTATCAACAAATACCCCAAACTATCGGCCGACGCACAACTGGAGTTCGCCGCGGGCGATGCGACGGCCATTGCGAACGTCTTCAAAGCACAGCCTGCGAACGCCGTCTACACCGGGGTTAGCCTGGGTCTGCTCACTGACGCTACCGCCACCCTGTCCAACATCAAAATCGCCCTACGCGAATTGAAAGACCGCGCAGGCGAGCATGACTCGGTGGTGATCTTCATCGCCGGGCACGGCATACAGGACGCCCAGGGGATATACTACTTCCCGACATCCGACGTGGATATAAAAAACCTGAAGGCTACGGCGCTGTGCTGGGAAGATTTCCACGCCGTGCTGCGCGAGGTGCGCGCCCGCCAGGTGCTGCTGCTGGCGGACACCTGTCAGTCGGCGCAAATCGTCGGTAACGCGCGCGTAAATAGCGACGCGCTGGTAGCGAAAATCAACGCGGATGCCCACCGGCTGGTCTTCACCGCCACCCGCGCCACCGAGAGTTCGCTGGAACGCCCGGACTGGGGCCATGGCGCCTTCACGAAAGCGCTGCTGGAAGCGCTGACCGGACAGGCTGATGCCGACAAGGACGGCAATATTACCCTGCACGAACTGCGCGAATACGTGCCGACCCGCGTAGTGGAGTTGACGAAAAACCGTCAGCACCCACAGATGCCGTATCTGGATCAGTTTGAACCTGATACCGTATTGGGACAGGTGGTTGCGCCGTGACCATCAGGTGGTGGGCGCCGGTTGTGGGGTGAGGCAGTCAATATAGCGCCGCACCGTAACCTGGGTCTCATCGGGAAGCTGTGTCATCAGCGCCTGGCAGTCGGAGAAGTCGAAGGGGATCATCCGCGACAGCGGCACCGCCAGCAGCGCCTCCAGGCGCTCGCGGCATGCCTCCGCGTGGTTATCGTGCGCGAGCAATCCGGCGAGGTAACCGAGGAAGGCGCAGACCGCCAACTCACCATCGTCGCAGTTGGCGGCATCAGCGTCATCGGCGAAGCGCAGCGCCTGCCTGTATTCGCCATGTTGAATAAGGCTTTCGATGAGATTGATACGCGCGATAGCCAGTGAGGGATTGCATAGCAGGGCATGCTGATAGTTCTCGATCTCCTCCGCAAGTTGCCCGTGTTGCAAGTGATAAAGACCCAGAAGATAATATGCTTCGGCGTGATCTTTATCGTATCGCAGCACCGCGTGGCAATACTCGGCTGCGCGTTTAAAATCGCCGACCTGATAATAGCAGATGGCGATATTATAGAGGCCAGGGACATAGGCGGGCTCAGCTTCCAGCGTGTCGCGCAGCGTTTCAATGGCCTTATGATAGCGGCCCTGGTGGTAGAAGTAGTTGCCCACCATCAGCCCCATCCACAGGTCGTACGGATTGTTGAGGTAAGCCCGGTAAATCACATCAAACTCTTCATCGGTGATCTCGAAATCGTAGCCCTGCTTGAAGCCTTTTACCTCGTAGATGGGAAGATTGCGCCGGATACCCTCAACCCAGGTTGTGTTCCGATCAGTGAAGCAGACACCGAGCGTGGATTGGCGGGCATGACGGTAGACGCCTTCACTGACCATAATATGCGAATACATCCCCTGGCGAGACAGCCCTTCGATTTTTTTCGTCAGGTTAATAGCCCATCCTTCCGCCGTACGTGGCAGCCCACGTCCGGGATGAAAGCCGACGACCACCTCCCCGATGTGAATCCCGATACCGAGTTCTTCGTTATGTTTACCCTGGGCGATACGCGTGCGGTTGAAGGAGGAGAGCATCCACCGCCGTTTGATGTTGAAGGCGATGTGCAGCGCGATATCAATATGCCGTTCAATCGATGCGTCGTCATTCGGACCACAGGCGATAAAGAACGCTTCATCGCCACGTATGGAGAACTCGCATTCGGTGCGTGCTTTAGCAGGTAGATCATCGAGCGCGCGTTCGATCACCTGGCGGGCAATCATTTGATATTCGCTGATGAAAGCATCATACGCTTCTAAACTCAATATGTTTGAAATTTCGGAGGAATTGCAGATATCCACGAACATAATCGTCGCCATCTGTATCTCCGGTGCCTCGTCTCGTGCCGCTATGCCATCTTCATGCTCGCTCATACTACACTCCTCACCAACCTCTGACAATCATAAGAACTTGGGGTATCACTTTGTTTCGCGATACACACGCCTTTTCCTTTCACGAGTGGGCACACCCGGGACGATGCCAAACACCTGGGGTGCAATACGTGGAAGTCCATTTCCACGTTTTGCTCTAGTGTGCATTGGGCTGCTTGCGCTTTCAGGAGTCACCCACGGTGTAAAACCACCCATCCGATGATGCATAACGCTTTGTTGGGCACGACGTGACAACGGATAATCTTTGAGAGGGTGTCATATCCTCCTCACACACATTTTGTCAGACATCTGTAGATCGATACTCTCGCGACAGACACTCCAAGCTCACAGTGTCATTCAATATGTACCCATCGCTTGACAGAAATCGTAGCTTACAGATAATATGGTGTAGTTTGCATCTATATGTATCAAACATTTCATGGGAGGCTGAGGCATGAAGATAGCAGTACCCGCGGTGGACCGTGAGCCGACCGCGATGATTGATGCCCGTTTCGGGCGCGCCCCCTGGTTTCTGGTGTATGATACTGAAACCCAAGCCTGGGAGGCGGTGGCGAATACTTCGAATCTGCAAACCGCTCAGGGAGCAGGGATTCAATCCGCTGAGACAATTGCACGCCGAGGCGTGGCTGTGGTGTTGGCCCCCCATTGTGGCCCAAAAGCATTTCGCGTTCTGCAGGCGGCCGGGGTCACTGTCCATCTGGGCGTGAGTGGCACCGTGAACGATGCGTTGACCGCCTACCAAGCTGGACAGCTTCCGCCGGCAGTAGCCGCCGATGTCGAAGGGCACTGGTAATGTAGTGTCACATCCTCGTTGATGGCATGCTTGCACTGGTCTTTACTCTTTTTCCGCAGCGACAGTGGACTCATTTACTACTCCGGCATAGGTAAGATTGTATCTCGCTCTTCCTGGAGCGCGAACTTAAGACGATGCAACCCTACCACTGCCGTGGTAGTATGTTATAATGTTATAGTATCATTTAACACCTAGAGGGAAAGCAACTATGCCCCGAGGTCAGTGTCATCGTCACGGCGCCGAACGTCCCTGTACCTGTGCGATGGGCAATCTCTACCGGTTTGTCGAACCAGTGGTGCTATTGCTGTTAAAAAAACACGGCCCGTCATATGGTTACGAATTAGCGACGGCATTGCATGGTCACGCGCTGACGGATGCCGAGATTGAACGGGCGGCACTATATCGCACGCTGAAACAGTTGGAAACAAGTGGACACGTCGTATCGGAATGGGATATCAGCGGTAGTGGGCCAGCCCGCCATGTTTATCGGTTGACCGATAGCGGTGAAGCACATCTGCAGGAGTGGGGGGTTGTGGTGAATAAGCTTTCACAGGCCATGACCGCCTTTGTCATGGAAGTCCGCGACATCGAGCATTCCGGATGATGCATTCTCAACACGACTACTCTTTCACCTCTATGTATTACTTATCTGTAAGGAGGCGCTGTTATGCCAAACAAGATCGTCATCATCGGTGGTGTCGCCTGCGGACCGAAAGCCGCGGCTCGCGCCAGACGCCTGGAACCCGCCGCCGATATTACCCTCATCGAGCGCGGTGAACTGTTCTCCTATGCCGGATGCGGCATGCCCTACTACATTCAGGGAGAAATTCCCAGCGTTGACGAACTGATGAGCACTCCGGCAGGTGCCGTCCGTGATGCTGCCTTCTTTAAAAACGTGAAGGCTATCCGGTGTATGGGCCGCACGTTGGCCGAGCGAATTGACCGCGCGCAGAAACTGGTACACGTGGTCTCGCTTGACAGCGGCGAGCAGTCAGCCATCCCCTACGACAAACTGGTACTGGCTACCGGCGCCGACGCCGTGCTGCCCCCCATTCCCGGTGCGGACCTGAAGCACGTCTTTCGCCTGAATCATCCCTATGATGCCGAAGGCATCCGCACAGCCGTCGCCAATGGATGTCAACGCGCGGTGATTGTGGGCGCCGGATTGATCGGCCTGGAAGTAGCGGAAGCGCTGGCGACCCGTGGATTGAGCGTTAGCATCGTGGAGATGCTGCCGATGGTGGTGCCGGCATTCCTGGACGCTGACATGGCCGCCCACTTGCAGAAACATCTCGCGGCGAAGGGTGTAACAGTGCATACCAACGCATGCGTCACTTCGCTCGAGGCTGATGATGCTGGCCGTGTTGCCGGAGTGGTTACTTCCACCGGTTGCATCGCCGCTGACCTGGTCCTCATTGCCATCGGCGTGCGGCCGAATGTAAAATTGGCACGCGATGCCGGACTAGATATCGGCGACACCGGCGCGATCAAGGTTAATATCCACCTGCAGACCAGTGACCCCGATATTTACGCCGGCGGCGATTGCGTGGAAAGCATTCACCGACTCACCGGCAAACCATGCTACGTGCCATTAGGCTCGACGGCCAACAAACACGGGCGCGTTATCGGCGATAATGTCACCGGTGGGGACACCACCTTCCCCGGTGTACTGGGTACCGTCATATTCAAGGCCTTTGACATGAATATCGGGCGCGTGGGTCTTTCGGAAAAAGATTGCGCAAAACTCGGTATCCCCTATCTGGTGGGACTGACTCCCGGCCCGGATCGAGCGCATTACTATCCCACGGCCAAGCCGATGGTGCTCAAAATGCTCTCTCATGCCGAAAATGGCTCCCTGCTCGGTGTGCAGGCGGTCGGGCCCGGTGATGTCGCCAAGCGCGTTGATGTGGTCGCCACCGCCCTTTCGTACGGGGCGAAGACGCAGGATCTGGCGGAACTCGACCTGGCGTATGCACCACCGTATTCCTCGGCGGTAGATCTGCTGGCGCATGCCGCCAACGTTATCTCGAACAAGGCGACAGGCGTTGCCGTCGCCATCAGCCCAGCCGAGTTGAAAGCGAAGTTAGACGCCGGCGAGGATTTCGTGTTGCTGGATGTGCGTAGCCCGAAGGAAGTAGCGGCTATGCCGTTCACCGACGCACACGTGGTTAACATCCCGCTGGGGATGCTCCGCGCCCGACTGGCGGAACTGCCTCGGGACAAGGAGATCGTCGCATTCTGCAAGATTAGCGTCCGTGGCTACGAAGCACAACGTATCCTCCACGGAGAAGGATTTGACAATGTCTGCTTCCTGGATGGCGGGCTCATGGCCTGGCCGTATCCGATGAAAGCGGTGACGGCATGAAGTTGAACGTTGCCGTCCTGGGAGCGTCCAGAAATCCAGAGCGCTACTCGTACCAGGCCGTAGTGATGCTCACCGAGGCTGGTCACCGAGTCTTCCCAGTACATCCCGCTGCGAGGCCTGTCCATGGCATAACCTGTTATCCGAACCTGAAATCCATCCCAGATCCAGTAGACACCATCACCATCTACCTTTCGGAGCAGAACTCGACACCGCTCATCGAAGAGATCATCGCGTGCGGGCCCCGGCGGGTAATCCTCAATCCGGGAACCGAAAGCGCGGCATTGACCGGCCGCTGTGAGGCCGCTGGCATCCAGATACTGGAGGCGTGCACGCTGGTCATGATACGCACCGGGCAGTTTTGACATTTTGCACTATGCGCGCTACCCACCGTCCAAGGTATATGAGGAAAGCGTGGGGCGGCTGTAAGGTAGTTGT
>JAKIYB010000028.1:0-3424 GCA_022708765.1 Armatimonadota bacterium
GGGTGGAGAGCTACGCGCGCAACTACGGCCGTGCTCCGCGCGGCATGTGGCTGCCGGAGTGCGCTTATCGCCCCGCCTATGCCTGGAAGTCGCCCGTGGAAGGTGCCGGGCCGCAACAGCCCGCGCCGCGCGCGGGGATCGAGGAAATCTGCTCCGAATACGGCATTCAATACTTCTTCGTGGATACCCACCTCCTGATGGGCGGCTCCACGCAGGGCGTCTACATCGAACGATTCGGCGCGCTGAAGGCGTTGTGGGAGCAGGCGCACGCCACACCGGGCGGCGAACCGGCGCACTTTGACCATTCGCCGTACCGGCCATATTATGTCAGCGGCAAATACGACGGTGCGGCGGTGAGTTTTTACACCCGCGAGGAGCACACCGGCCTGCAGGTGTGGAGCGGCGAGCACGGTTATCCTGGCGACGGCAACTATCTGGATTTTCACAAGAAGCACTATCCGGGCGGACACCGCTACTGGAAGGTTACCTCGGCGAAGGCGGACCTGGCCGATAAGATGATCTATTATCCGGAAGATGTTGAGGAGCGGTTGGAAACCAACGCCGAGCACTTTGCCTGGCTGGTGGAGACGTTGCTGGCGGAGAATCCGCAGCCGAACGCTCCCGCCTTCCTCACCGCGCCGTATGACACCGAGCTTTTCGGCCACTGGTGGTACGAAGGCCCGCGCTGGATGTATAAGACGCTGAAGCGCCTGCACGAAAACGGGAAAGTGACGCTGCGCACCGCCGGCGACTACCTGGAACAGCATCCGCCCGATGTGGGCGTGGCGCTGCCGGAAGGCTCGTGGGGCCAGGGCGGCTTTCATTGGATCTGGCTCAACGAATGGACGGCGTGGACGTGGAAGGAAGTCTACAAAGCGGAGGAGACCATGCGCGCACTGGCGCGCGACTTCGCCCACAGCGAGGATGAGACCCTGCGGCGCCTGCTGCGGCAGGCGGCGCGCGAGCTGCTGCTGCTGGAGTCGTCAGACTGGCAATTCCTCATCTCCACCTGGAGCGCTCGCGACTACGCGGAACTTCGCCTACAGGAGCACCGCGACGTCTTCACCCGCTTGGCCGCGATGACACGCCAGTATGCCGCTACCGGCGAGTTGGATGCCGCCGACCTGGCCTTCCTGGAGACGGAAGAGCGCCGTGACGATATCTTCCCGACTGTTGATCCGCTATGGTGGGTGGATACCGTGCCCGCGGCGGTATAAACGCATCAATCCCCTCCCCCTGCCGATTTTGCGCAGGGGGAGGATCGCGAACCGACATCCGAATACATGCTACAATAGCACGAACACCAGCAACGTGGAGGCCTTCGTCGTGATTGATCCCCGACGCGTGTATGCCCTCATCCTTGGCGGCGGCGCCGGTACCCGGCTGTTCCCGCTCACGAAGGACCGCGCCAAGCCGGCGGTGCCCTTCGTAGGGAAATACCGGCTGGTGGATGTGCCGATCAGCAACTGCCTCAACTCCGGCATGGCGCATATCTTCGTGCTCACCCAGTTCAACAGCCACTCCCTGCACCGGCATATTCAACAGTCGTATCGGCTGGACTTCACCACCAACGGCTTCGTGGATATCCTGGCAGCGGAACAGAGCCCGCGCAATACCACCTGGTATCAGGGCACGGCGGACGCGGTGCGGCGCAACCTGTGGCATCTCAACGATCCGGCCTTCACCCACGCGCTCATCCTCTCCGGCGACCAACTCTATCGCATGGATTTTCGCGATATATTCGAGACGCACCGTGGGCGTAACGCCGACGTGACGATCTCGGTGACGCCGAAGCGTCCGGAAGAGGCGGGCGGCTTCGGGGTGATGAAGGTGGATGAGCACCTGCGGGTGGTAGATTTCGTGGAAAAACCCTCACCGGAGCAGATTGCCGACCTTGTGGTGCCCGGCGAGTCGCTGGCGCCAATGGGTATCCAGATCAACGGGCCGGTAGTACTCGCCTCGATGGGCATCTACGTCTTCTCGCTGCCCAACCTGCACCGGGCGCTCTCCAATGACATGGATGACTTCGGCAAGCACGTTATCCCCTTGTGCGTACGCACCCTGCGCGTGTATGCGCACCCCTTCGTGGGCTACTGGGAGGACGTGGGTACTATCCGCACCTTCTTCCAGGCAAATCTGGATATGACATCGTGGACGCCGCCCTTCGAGTTTTACGACGAGTTGCAGCCCGTCTTCACCCATCCGCGCTTCCTGCCCAACAACAAGCTGGATGAGGTGGAGGTGATCCACAGCATCATCAGCGAGGGCTGCTTCATCCGGCAGGCGAAGATCAGCCATTCAGTCATCGGCGTGCGCGCCGCCGTGCGTCGCGGCAGCGCGCTGCATCAGGTGGTAATGCTGGGACAGGACGCCTACGGGCAGGCCTGCCAGGCCTGCGGCCCTTCCGCGCAACTGCCGCTGGTGGACGAGGATGACGAGGTGTGCGGACAGGATGCACCTTCGCGCGGCATCGGCCGTCATTGCCAGATCACCCGCGCCATCATTGACAAGAATGTCTGTATCGGCGACCACGTGGTCATCACCGATCACACCGGCAAACCTGACGAGGACGGCAACGGCTACTATGTGCGCGACGGTATCGTCATCATTCCAAAGCACACGGTCATTCCGTCATGGTCGGTAATCTGACCATTGCCACCGACCGGTCATCGCAGCAACCGGCAACACGCGCGTATATGGATATGAGCGTCCGCAAAGCGGATGCGACGAAGGGAGCTTGTCACGTGTTACCGTTCATCGCGCTCATGCCGCGAATCATGCCTGCCGCTTTTTCGCTTGCCAAGCATCTGGGGAGAGCGATCCGCCAGCGTCGCGCGAAACACATCCGGCAGGCGCAGCCCGGCGATGTCATCGGCGTAATTGCCTGCTGGAACGGCGTTCCCTATGAGCACTACGGGGTATACGCCGGTAGCGGAAAGGTTATCCACTACGCTGCCGTAAACGGCGGCAATGCCTTTACCGATGAGGTGGAAATCATGGAGACGAGCCTGACGTGCTTCCTCAACGGGCGTTCCGGCTACTTCGTGGTGGATTGCGAGCTGCTGCTGGCGGATGACTCGCTCGTCGGGATGCTCGGGCGCCTCTTTGGACATCGCCGCGAGCCGTTCTACTCGCCAGCGGCAACGATAGAGCGCGCCCGGTTGCGCATGGGAGAGCGGGAATATAACCTGCTGACAAATAACTGCGAACATTTTGCCGTCTGGTGCAAGACCGGACTGAAGGAATCGCACCAGGTAAAGCGGGTGCTGGGTCTCTTTCGCGATGCCGTGATTCCCATCCGTATCTAGTGCAAAACCTGGAAATGGACTTCCAGGTTTTGCACCCCCGTTCTCGAAGTCTGCGGGGGTGCCGATATGCGCGAAAAGCGGAACAGCATTCCGCTGAACTGCACTAGGCTATCGCA
>JAKIYB010000028.1:3434-5270 GCA_022708765.1 Armatimonadota bacterium
TAGTCGCAATGCTTGCGGCCAGTGCGGCCGCCTCTTCCCCTCGCAATTCCGCCAGCCGATGCAGCACCTGCACGATGTGGCGCGGCTCCACTTCGGCGGGCGGCACGCCTTCGATGCCGATAGCGGGAGCGTCGGTTTCCAGCAGCAGGCGGTCGGCCGGGGCGGCGATGGCTGCCCTGTGCGCCCGACGGTTATTCGGACGGGTCACCCCGCCACCGAAAGCCACATACAACCCCATCTCGAGGCACGCGCGCAGCACTTCCACGCTGCCGTTGAAGGCGTGCAGCACGCCGCGCACGCCGGACGCTTCACGCAGACACGTCAGCAGCGGCTCCCAGGCCCTGCGGCAGTGGATGAGCGCAGGCAGGTTCAACTCCCGCGCCAGCGTCAGTTGCGCGCGGAAGACCGGAAGCTGCGCCTCCAGCGGCACGTCTACCACGCCGTCGAGGCCAATTTCGCCGATGGCGACCACGGACGGCTCTGAAGCCAGTTCTTCCACCCAGGTGAGATCGGCTTCCGTCGTCACCCATGGATGCAGCCCCACTGCCGGGAGGATGGACGGAAACTCCTCCGCCAGCGCCACCGCGCGCCGCGAACTCGCCTCATCCCACCCCGGTACGACCACCTGGCCTACGCCACCAGCTTTCGCCCGCGCCAGCACCTCAGCAACACGACCATCGAAGGACGAGTCGTTGAGGTGGCAATGGGTATCGGTGAGGAGGGGGAAAGGGGTCATTGTATTGGCGTGCATCTCAATCTGCGTTCATCTGCGAAATCTGTGGTTCCAAACCGTCTATCGCGATACTGATCGCTCCCCGTAACGCCGTGTCGTAGCCGAGGATGCTCTGGCGAACATCGGGCAGGGGAACGAGTCTAGCGTGGGCGGCCAGGGTGGCGCGGATGCCGCCGAGCAGGCGCTCCCCACCGCCCACCGCCACGCCGCCGCCCAGGGTGATGACGCCGGGGGCGTAGATCGTCGCAAGGTTGCGTAGCGCCTGGCCGAGATGGTAGGCCACTTCCGCCCACTCGCCGCCGTTCAGCTCCTCGGCCGGTTTGCCGTAGACGCGGTGGATGCCGTTGCCGGAGGCAAGCGCTTCCAGGCAGTCGGATGCGCCGCACTCGCAAACGACGCGCTCGGGGTGCGCGCAGCGCATAGGCACGGCCTGGTGTCCGATCTCGGGGTGGGCGCCGCTCGCACCGCGATAGAGGCGACCGTCAACCACGAAACCGCCGCCGATGCCGGCGATGGGCGCGCCGCCCGCCACCCGCGCGATCATGGCGTGCAGCAGCTCTAAGCCCTCGCGCAGGTCAGCCGGCGTGTCCTCGCGAACGCGGGCTAGCTCCCGCCCCGCCGCATCCGCCGCCGCCACCATGAATTTTGTCCCACCGATATCGAGGCCGATGTAGAGACTCATGTCCTGCTTCCCAGAGTGATACCTTGCAGATATTTACTCCTGAATAATCTCCAGATTCGCGCGCGGCACCAGCACGGTTTGACCATCCAGATCCACTTCGGCGACGCGGACATGCGCTTCGGTTTCGATGGCATGCAGTTCCGCCGGGAGGTCGGTGACGGTGGCGAAGCGGCCGAAATACGGTTCGCGAATAAGGCGCACGCGGCTGCCTGGCTTCAGTTCGCTCTCCTCTTCGGTTCGTTCATGGGCGACTGCCTGACCGGTGTGCGGCACGATGATCTCCGGGCGAATAACGCCGGCGCGGATTTGGGTAGCGCCGTTGATGGACGCCTCGCGACCGTGCAAACGATGCAGCAGCGCGAAGGTGCGGTCGGCCATCGCGATGTCGCCGAAGCCCTCCGTAACGATCAGCGTGATTCCA
>JAKIYB010000028.1:5280-11103 GCA_022708765.1 Armatimonadota bacterium
GGTGAGGATAAGGGTGACGGGCACGTCTTCCTGGCCGGTGATGGCCACGCCGATGTCGTAGCCCAGATATGCGCGCAGCACGGCGTCGCTCACCGCCCCGACGATGATCGCCACCGCGCCCAATTCGGCGGCTTTGCGAATCTGCGCTACATTGACGGTGGCGCCGCCCAGCAGCACGCGGCCGGCGCAGTCGGCGGTGAGTTTCGTGTCATCCAGCGGCGCGTCGGGGCCGTCACTGACGGTGAGGAGCGCGCCGTGACGTTCGCCGCCCACCCCGAAGATGCCTTGCACCAATGCGCCCTCGGTGACGATGGTCACGCCTTCTTCTGGCATCACCTCTTCCACCGTTCCGGCGACATAGGCGGTCAGGTTCAGTGGGGCCGGCGGCTCGCGCAGTCCCAGCGTGCCGGTCACCGGGCTGATATATTCGATAACGCCGCCCACCGGCACGGTCAGCTTAGCCCCGAAAAGACCGAAGAACCCCTTTGTCTCCGCAAGCACCTCACCCTTCTCGACAGCGTCGCCTTCACCCTTCTTTAGCAGGCGCAGCACCTCGTCGGGCGTGACGCCCAACTGGTCGGCGGCACGCACCGCGGTAATATTTCCTGGCAGTAGCGCGCGCGCCACGATATCCGTAGCCGCCACCCGCTGGCCGACGGATGCCAGCACCTCACCCTTCAGCGGCAACCGCCGCACTTTGCGGATCACCACATGATCCGTCACCTGTAATCCCGGAGTATACGCAGTCGGCATGGGGCTATTGTACCATTCGCAAGGATTTTTCAACACAGAGACACGGAGAACACGGAGGACGTTACTTTCCTGTCATCGTTACATTACCGTATCGCTGTAAGAGATCGGCATGACTACTTGTCGCTGGACGGACAGGCCGCGTAGCTCCAATTCATATGTCGGGCATGCTTCATGCGCGCTTTCCAGCAGTTCGGACCCAAGCTGTGTATGCACTTCCAGCACGGCATCTTCAACCTCCTGTACCAGCGCTTCTTTCTTCCCAAAATTAGTTTTCATCTACAGTAGTGTAAAAATCCTCCGTGTCTCTGTGTTGAATATCATCTCTGCAGTGAACGGTTGCCGTTGCGGGTTACGTCGTGCTTGCGAGCATTGCGGCGATTGCGAAGAAGGGTTCGGCGGCGAGGGTGTTGCCGAGTTGGGAACGCAGGACAGCGGTCTCCGCTACCTTTGGCAGTGGGACGCCGATGGCGCCGCGGGCGCAGGCGTGATCAGTGGTTTCCAGCACCAGCGCACAGGCGCCTTCGCCGAGGATTTCGTCGTCACCCAGCGCTTCACGCGCGCGGGTAAGCGGCTCGCTGATGGCGTCAACTCCTACCGCCAGCAGCAGGTCGGCACGGTCAAGGGCAAATGCTTCGCGCGCCGCTTCCAGCGCCTGGAATCCGGCGTTTTCACCGGCGAAAGTGCCGTGATGACCGCCCAGTCCGAACTCTATGGCAGCCAGGCTGGTCGGGGTATTCACATAGGTATGGCTGAAAAGCAGCGGGTTGGCGAAGCGTGCACCCTTCTGCTGCAAGGCGGTGGTGTAAGTGTAGAGGGTCGGCAGGCAGCCATACACGCTGCCCAGGACGATGCCTGCCCGCCAGCGGTTACCGTCGCCTGGATCAAGCCCGGCATCCCGCAGCGCCAGATGACAGGCGGCCAGCGTGAATTCGGAAGCGCGGTCGTTATACGTCTTCATGCTGGGCAGAATCTCCGCCAGCGCAAACCCTTCAACGGCACCCGGCGCGCGCGTGCCCCCGCGCAGTCCCGCCGCCCACGCAGTAAGCCCGATACCGATGGCCGACACGGGTCCGATACCCGTCACCAGAATTTCGTGCATTTATCCCTCTTCCGCGAGCAGTCTCGTTTCTCGACGTTTCGCGTAATGGAGAAAAATATCCTGCAGGCGCGTCCAGACGAAGCTGATAATGGTGAAGTCGTCAAGGAAACCGGCCAGCGGAATCCAGTCGGGGACAAGGTCACCTGGCATAATCAGGTAAAGCAAAGCGCCGCCCACCAGCAGCTTCGGCTGCAGCGGTTCCGCAGGATCGCGGAAATAGTCATACATCAGCCGCAGCTTATCCAGCAGCGCGCCGCCGATCTTCGACCGGCGAATGGCATCTTCCAGGTTACCCACGATTTCCCGGCGTCCTTCCGGCGTCGCCGCACGCGCGCCTAACTCGCGCACGCGCTCTTGCGCCGCGCGCAGCGAAAACGGCTGGTCTTCCGTACGCATATCGTTCTCCCTCCCTAACAGATGTGTGCCACCAACGCAGTTTTCCCCACGGCGGCACGAAGTTATTACCACGGAGATATACGCGGCTGTGCCGGAAAACTGCGAGGAAGGATGTCACATCCCTTCCGGATGCGTCAACGACTGCCAGACTTCGAGGGCCCAGGGCGCGTCATCTTCACCGGGGAATGAGATATACACGACGGCCATATTATTGGAGGCGGCGACGTACCCGAGCAGCGACCATCCTTCCTCGGTCTGCCCCACCGCCGCACGGCCCAGCAGCGTGCCGCGCTGGAATTTGCGCAGTTCTTCCTCGCCGCTCATCGCCTTCATGTTCTGCAGCAGTCGCTCCTCGGAAGCGGCATTTTCACTGCGGGAGGCGACGGTCATGGTAAAGGCGGTAACCTCCCGCCCGCCATGCACGAATGAGTATTGCTCGCCTTTGCTATCCACGCTGGCATAATAGTAACCGGGCAGCGTGATACGCCAGAGCCCCGGCAAGTCATAGACCATCATCCGACGGCGATAGCCGACGCCGTCAGGCGCGGGCACGACCGGGACATCTGCATCGGCCACCACCAGCGCCTGCAGGTCACTCACCAGCGCCTTAGTCGGGGCGTCCGTCGCGCCCGCGTATTCCAGGCAGGCGAGTGTCATCTGGTAACTCGCCTGCTCCTGCTCGTCTGCCGGTGGATGCCAGGGCAGTTCCACCCAGGCCAGCGCCAGCCCGGTATTGCGCCAAAACGCCGCGTCCGGCGCTAGCTCCCACCAGGGGAAGTAGTCGGCGCCCGCCGTCCGCAGCGCGGCACCGTCGGCGTCGGCGGTCTGCGCCACCCATTCGCGCGTGCGCGGTCCGAGCACCGATAGCGCGAACGGCGCGTCCGCTCCAGCGAGCGCGGGATACCCCATCGGCATGCTGATGCCGATATTCGTCGCGCCGTCCTTGGCTTTCTCGATCACGGCTTTGCAGACCGTCTGCAGCCACGCCAGCATCTCCGCCTGCAGCTTGGCAAAGTCGCGATGCGCCGCGTAACCCGTCTCATCGCCGATGCCCTCGCCCTCCCACTGCCAGCGCAGGCGGCACTTCTGTCCCACCTGCCTCAGCAGGTGAACCAGGTAGGCGTGGTACCCCGGCCCGACACCGCTGGTGCGCGCCTCGCAGCGCAGCATCTCGCCCGTGAAAAAGAAGCGCACCGGCTCTTCCAGCGGGTGCAGGCCCACCAGCAGCGTCTCATCATCCCGCGCCATCCATATAAGCTCGCGCAGCCGCCGGAATCCCCGCCTGCAGGCGATCCAGTAGTTCCTGATGCGTAGGCAGACGCTTGAAGAGAAAACCTTCCAGCAAGATTGGCGCGGTGATGGAGAGACCTAGAGCCATGGTTACCTCATTTCTCCGAAGCATAACGGCGACCGGCCGCTCTCTTCATTGATACCGCCGTTGTCGTGGATAAAAACATCGCTGTCTCCCGGTTTTAACATGGCGTCGCGGCAAGCGCGGTTACCGCCGCCTCCCCTGCCGGCAGCGTAAAGACCAGCCACGCGCCATCGCGCGTCACCGGTAGTGGCGCGCCATTGCAGGTGATCGGACCGTTCACCGCAACGCGCAGGCGTATCGTCGTTTCCGCGCGCGGGGCGGCGGTGAAGCGGATGCCGTCGGCATCCGCCATGAAGCCGCGCACGGTCAGACCCGGCTCGGCGAGGAGTTCCCACGCATCGCAGTAGACATGCGTGCGCGCCGGGCCGGCCGTCGCCGAGTAACGCCGGCCGTTGAACAGGAATCCCTCCCAGGTGGATTCTTCCATATACGGGTTGCCGAATCGCAGACCCGGTTGCCGGATTTCCGGCGCAAAGCATTCCTCCAGGCCACAGCAGAGCAGCAAGCCTGCCCAGGTATAACGCACCTCTCGTCCGCCCCAGCCTCCGACATAGGGGAAGGTATGGTCTACTTTGCCCTCGGGCGGATAATTTTCGTAGGCATGGCCGTAGGCGCGCCAGTATTCCATGAACTGCGCCACTACCCGGCGGGCATACTCCGCGGCCACCTCATCCCACCCCGCCTCTTTCAGCGCCAGGTAGACGATGTAGGTGGTGGGTGGCCAACAGTTCCCGCGCCAGTAATTGCCGCGCCCATCGAGGCCGTCGCAGTAGGCGGGGTCATCGCGGCTGACGGTGGGGATGAGGTTGTCGCCCCAGAACTGCGCGGGATCGAGCAGCATCGCTCGCAGGCGCTCTGCTACCTTGCCCTCCGCCAGCCCGGTGAGCAGGGGGTAGAAATTCGTCATCGTCTTCACGGTTGAGAAGGCGCCGCTCCACAGGCGGTCCTGGTAGATGCCCAGCCGGTCGTCATACAGGCACTCGCGAATGCGGTCGGCTACCCGCGCTTCCTCAGCGCGCAGCCAGGCGGCATCTTCCGCCATCCCCAGCCGCTCCGCCCAGCGCGCCATCGCCCGGCAGGCGGCGACGTAGAGGCTGTTCTGCCCCACCTGCGTGACGGTGAGGCAGCGGCTCTCCCAGTCGAACTCCACGCCGTCAGCCAGCAGTCCGCGCCGGCCATCGGTGAAGCCCGCCGAATAGATGGGGATGTCGTCGTAGCCCGTCTCGTCCATGGCGTCGGAGATGAGGCGGCCAGGCGTGGTATGGCGGGGATCAACGGAGACGCCGGATTCGATCAGCCCGTCGCCGTTGCCGTCGCGCCACGGCCGGCCGTCGCCGCGGTCGGCAAACCAGAAGCGCATGAAAGCGATCATCGTCGGCCAGGTGCGCCGCGCCAGCGCCTCATCGCCGAGGATATCCAGCGTGCGGCAGTATATGATAGGGATGATGAGATTGCGCTGAATAGGACCGTGGGCAATGCCGCGCTCGCCGTAGGTGCGCACCACGTGCTCCAGCGAGGCAGCCGCCAGCGCGGAGTCCTCCCAGGCGGCAAGGTACGAGGTGAAGAAATTGTCCCAGCCGAAGATGCAGCCCGGGCGGTTCGGCCCCGGCCAGGTGCGGTTCACCGTGGTCTGCAGGCACTGGCGCTCCGGGTCATACGCCCGGCTGTACCCGGCCAGCCCGGCCACCGCCTCCGCCGCGCCCGCCAGCCCACCATGGCTGCGCATACGCGCGGCCTCATATCCGGCGGCGCCCGCCGCCAGCGCGCGATCAATGGTCGCCGGCTCCGGTTCCGGCGCCACCACCGACATGCGCTCGCCTATCGCCACCGAGCGCAACACGAAATAGAGCGGTTCCTCCGAGTGGAGATTCACCGGATACATCGCTATTGCGCTCCCCGGCTCGCCCTCCACGCCGAAATAGCGCTGTTCGGCCTGCCAGAGGTTGTCCACCAGCAACGGCGTCTCCATCGCGCCGCGCAACTTTACCAGCAGCCCCGCGTCACCCTGCAATAGCACGCACAGCGAAGGCTCCGCCACGTGCACGCGCGCCGGCGCGAAGCAACCGTTGACAAAAAGCGCGGCGCGAATCGGCCCGTCCGCGGTATAGCGCCCCAGCACCACCTCACCTTCCAGGCGCCACTCCAGCGTCACCCGAACCGCCTCGCCGGGGGCGAAGTCGAAGGCGGTGGGGGCATTCAC
>JAKIYB010000028.1:11113-17304 GCA_022708765.1 Armatimonadota bacterium
TAGAGTATGGTCGTCCAGCGAAGCGCTTGATGCCCGCGCGCGTCACCGGCGCCCGCCAGGAGTACCGCACGTAACCCTGGTCCGGGGCGTATGTCTCCGGCGCGTCCAGCGTTAACAGCACCGGCTTGCCGTCAAACAGTCCCAGCGACATCTGCGGACACGCCAGTCGGATGCCCAGCACGTCCGCCCCTCGCGCCAGGCTCACCCCGGCAATCCCCTGGCCTTCAAACGCTCCGGCATAAACTTCCGGCATACGCGCCTCTCTCCCGGCAAACAACAATGCACGCCATCGTCTACAGTGTTCGACGGTCAACTGGAAGGTTCCTACTCCTCCCGTAATGCGCCTTTGACAGAAGCCTGCTATTCCGATAGGATAAGCCGGATTATCGAAAGAGGACATACCATGCTTGAGCTCGCACCCGCCACCGCCGAGAAATATGCCCGCCTGCAAGCCCTGCTGCGCGATTGGGGGCGCGTCGTTGTCGGCTTCTCCGGCGGCGTGGACAGCACGCTGTTGCTGCGCGTCGCCGTTGACACGTTGGGGGCGGATGCCGTGCTGGCGGTAATCGGCGATTCGGAAAGTTATCCCTCGCGTGAATTCGCGGAAGCCAAACGGTTGGCGGAGGCGATGGGCGCGCGCTTCCAGGTAATCCAGAGCGAGGAGCTGAGTGATCCGCGGTACGCCGCGAATCCGAGCAACCGCTGCTACTTCTGCAAATCCGACCTTTTTAGCCGGCTCAGCGCCATCGCGAAGACGGAGGGCTATACCGCCGTATTGGACGGAAACAACGCCGACGACCTGGGTGACTGGCGGCCCGGTCAGCAGGCGGCCCGCGAGTTAGGGGTGCGCAGCCCGCTCATGGAGGTGGGGATGACGAAAGCGGAGGTGCGCGAACTCTCCCGCGCGCTGGAACTGCCCACCTGGGACAAGCCCTCCTTCGCCTGCCTCTCCTCCCGCATCCCGTATGGCACGCCCATCACGAAGGACTCACTCTCCACCATCGAACAGGCGGAGGACTTCCTGCGCGACCTGGGTTTCCCGCAGGTGCGCGTGCGCCACCACACCGACCTTGCTCGCATCGAAGTCGCCCCCGCCGACATCCCCCGCCTCCTCGATCCCGCGTTGCGGGCGCGCGTCACCGTCCGTTTGCGCGAGTTGGGCTATCACTACGTAACTGTGGACCTGCAGGGCTACCGGACGGGGAGTATGAACGAGGGGTTATAAAGCGATTATCCGCTTGCCGTCAGCAGTACCGCCGGAATCCGCCCGATCACATACATGCTGAATGCCGCCGTCAGCAGAAGCAGGAAGGCCAGCGCGGCGCGCTCCCAGGTAGCGAGTGGTGTTGTCCGGAACGGCGGGCGGATGATGATGAGGCCGCCGAGGAAGCCGCCGAAGTGCCCCGCCCAGTTGATGCCCGGCACGAAGGAAATGACGAGGTTGATGGGGATGATGGATTTCAGCCAGTCATACAGCCCCTTGCGCAGGTCCGAATCCAGCACGCGCCGGTAGCGCCAGAGCAGCGCCACCATGCCGCCGAGCAGTCCGAAGAGCCCGCCGGAGGCGCCGACGGAGAGCGCGGTCGGCAGCAGGAAGAGACTGATCACCGACGAGGTGAGCACGCTGAACAGGAAGAGACCGCCCAGCCGCCAGCGCCCCTGCCACCCTTCCAGCGGCGCGCCGAAGTAGAAGAGCGCCATCATGTTCATGAACAGGTGGAAGGCCGAGCCGTGCAGGAAGCCGGCGGTGAGCAGTCGCCACCACTCGCCGGCGTAGACATAGACGGCGGAAAGGGCACCCAGTCCCAACACCACCTCGCCGCGCATCTGCATGAGCCCGTCCATGCCGCCACGATAGAGCGAGACGCCGAACATCGCCACGCAGGCGGCGATGATGGCGTAGGTGAGCCACGGCGCGGGTGGCGCCTGCTGCCGCAGATGGACATGCAGTGTGCGCCGGCAATCAATCTCCGCCACCTGCGCGGCGGTGTCGGGCTCGATCAACCAGGCCAGCACCTCCGGCGTCAGCGCGTCGGGCGCCTCCGCTTCCGCCTGCAGGCGATAACGCCGCTCCTGGAGGTCGAGATAGGCCAGCGGCACGTCCACGAGATCGGTAAATAGCGCCGCCTCGGTCTCATCCGTCACCGGCGCGGTGCCGAGCACCAGCAGGCCGGTGTCGCGGTGCTCCTCGCGCAACTCCCGAATGACCTCGCGCAATCGCGCCGGGTCTGTTGGCGGCATCAGCGCCAGCAGCAGCAGGCGCCCATCCTTTTCCATCGCCACGTTGGTAAAGGGCCAGGCGCACTCGTCCGCCAGCACGTAGCGGTATCCGAGTTTCAGCAGTCCGCGCTGCACCAGCAGCAGCGCTTCCAGCGGAATGTTGGTATCGTCTACAATCATCATACGCCCGAAGACGCCGTTCGGCGTCTTCGGTATCTTCGCATATTCCGCGATGCGCGTCGAGTGTCATTCCGGCACGAGCACGCCAGTGCGCCCGCCGGGTGCAGCCATTGGCGGCAATGGCAACTGCCGTAATACGACAGCCGGCGTTTCCGTCGCGGTCAGCAGCTTGCCCTCGGCGTCGAAGGTCATCTGTACGGCAATCTGGCCGTCGTTGCCCAGCAGCGGCTCCACGCGGATGATGCCGCGCGCGATCCATGGCACGGCCACGCCGCGCGTGGCGGTGATATCCTTCTCAAAGACGGGCAGAAAGACCAGCGGGCGATTATTCCACCACCAGAAGCCGGTGGTCACCATCAACCAGGCATACACCGCATCCTGGGGGGTGGCAACCGGCGGCAGGTTGCGCTGGAAAAACGTCCAAAGGTGCGGTTCCGCGCGCGTCATCAGCGTCAGTTCGCCGGCGGCGCTCACCGCGAACAGGTTCGCGCCTTGCGCCAGCGGCGCCGGCACCGCAAACTGCCGCAGCACCTCGGGCGGCGGCGCCGCCCCACCCTGGTAGCCGGGCAGATAGACCCGATAAAACCGGCACGCCGGGAAGACGCGCTCCAGACGGCCCGTCTCCACATCCGTCAGCGGCAGCGGCAGGAACTCCCGCGTGAAGGCGCGCCCATCGTCAAATTTCAGTCCATGCGCCCAATCCACGATAGCTTTGCGCGGATTGACGCCGTGGGTCAGCCGGAAGATCGCCTGATCCAACGTCGAGATCTGCGCGCGCACCTGTGCGATTTCCTGCTCGTGCTCCCAGTGGTTTGCGCACTTGCATGGCTCGTAGAGCCCCTGCAGTTGATCCCGCTTCATCGGCAGCACCGCCCGCAGCGCCGGCAGCAGCGCCGCGCCTTCGCGCACCAACGCCTCCTCCGCCATCAGCGCGCTCCGCGGATCATCCGCCTTCACGCCGGCGAGGATGGCGTTGATCTGCTTCCGCTGTTCGGGCGCGGGGGTTTCCACCGCCACGGCGGCTGAGAGCGCCAGACATGCCAACATCATGGACAGGATACGCAGCAACATGATTTGATACCTTTGCTCATTTGACGGCGGGGAGGGGGGAAATGTTCCCATGTTATCTTTGCATTGATTCAAGCCGTATGACAATCACCGCTTGGTTGCATCATCGGCACCCCACAGAGCTGCACTTCCATATACCTTTCGCCACTTCCATAAATATGTCGGCGTCTGGCCGTATATGGCCAGGAGAACCGGGATATCCGTATCGGTGTTGAATACTCGGTGCCCCGACATGTTGCCACGAAACGCGGTCATCGCCAGTGAGACACGCTCTCCCGCATTCAGTCGCGGAAGATAGCAGGTAAAAGATGCACCGCTTTTCGTCCCCAATTCCAGATCCAAGGCATACCAATCTCGCGCCGTCGTATTCGTGATGGCCAGGGACGCGCCGTTATACTCGACTCGCGGATAGAAAAGTAACGGTGAAGGCGCCAGTTGAGACAGGAGCGCATTCATCATCGCGAAGGCGAAGAGCAGTCCCAGAACAGTCAGACATCCCCGGTTCCAGTGAGCGGGATAGAGCACGGGCACGGGCATCCCTGTTTCCTCCGCGTGCGGGTTATCACCTACGGTTCATATAAACCAGTCTTATTATCGGTTCGAGTCCGAGCACGAGCACGATTATTTACCCTTCACCACCTTTGCGATGGCGGCGATGTGGGCCGGGGTGGTGCCGCAGCAGCCGCCGATGAGGGTGGCGCCGGCGGCGAGTAAGTCGGGCACGCGGGCGGCCATGTCTTCAGGTGACTCGTTATAACGGGTGGCGCCATCCACCAGGACGGGCAGGCCGGCGTTGGGCTGAATGAGCAGCGGCAGGCCGGGCATGGCGGCGCGGAACTCGCTCACCACTTCCAGCAGGTCGCGGATGCCGCCGCCGCAGTTGGCGCCCACGGCGTCAGCGCCGGCGTCGGCCATTTCCTCCGCTACCCGCGCGGGGGTGGCGCCCATCACCGTGCGAAAGCCGCGCGCGCCGCCAGCGAAGGTGAAAGTGGCGAAAACGGGCAGGCCGGCGGCTTTTCCCGCGCGCACCGCCTGCGCCGCTTCCAGCGTGGAGAGCATCGTTTCCACGATGATGGCGTCGGCGCCGCCCTCGGCCAGCGCGGCGATTTGTTCGGCGTAGACGGCGTACAGTTCCGCTTCCGTCGCATCACCGCCCTCATCCTCCAGGATTTGTCCGGTGGGGCCGACGGACGCGGCGACGAAACGCTCTGGCCCGGCGGCGTCCTTCGCCAACCGCGCGCCGGCTTCGTTCAGCTCGCCCACTCGTCCTTCCAGCCCGAACTCGCGTAGCTTGAGGGCGTTACCGCCGAAGGTATTGGTGCTCACCACGTCGCTGCCGGCGGTGAAATAGGCTTCGGCGATGCCCCGCACCACGTCGGGGTGGGTCACGTTCCACAACTCCGGGCACTCCCCCGGCTGCAGCCCATTCGCCTGCAGCATGGTGCCCATGGCGCCATCAAACACCAGCAGATCCCCGCGCCGTATGCGCGCCAACAACGTCGTCATGCGCCACCTCCAGGTAAGTAATGCGCCATGGTAACACGTTTCCGTCGGGGAGCGGAAGATGGTTCGAGTTGTGCTGCTAACTAAGAAGCGCTGCTATACCTTTGGCGGGCGAGACTCCGTCGGCGCCTCGCCCGCCAGGGATGGGGAAGCGATTATTCGAGTTGCGATGACGATTACGAGCACGATTTGGTGATTACCCCCCGTTACCCCCCGGCGTTACCCCCTGTTTTTTATGCAAAATCGCAAAATGGGGGGTAACGGTTTTCGTGCGGTCACCCGCCTGGCCTAAAGAGCCAGGCTACTGAACAACGCCCCCTGGAAGGGGGCTTGGGCGGAGAGTTACGGGCGTGTTGCATGGCAAATAAAAGATCGTTTAATTTCAAATGCTTAGTATAAGATGCCCTTCCGTGAGGGGGAAGATATACGAGCGGGGACAGTCAACTATCCCTGGGCGGACGGGCGGACGTATGCGGGGAGGCGGTGATGGTGATTACGCGCGCGGCTCGACGGAGTCTCGCCCTCCAGGATACGATTCGTGCGATATGGAGAGGCTATCTCGTGGGCACGACGGGTGAGATTTCCAGCTGGAGTCGTCCCGATTACTTCGGGATTATCCGCCTGATAGGCGGATGAAGCTCGACGGAGTCTCGCCCACCCAGGTTACGGCACGATGGAGTCTCGCCTTTCGGTATGAGGTTGTCATGGTACGAGTGGGAGTGTAGCACAAATACGTTTGTTTGTCAAGCTGACGTTTGATTTGCTGTGGGTTTTAGATTTGGCGATTACCATGAGGGGGTAGGACGTATAGGACGAATGAGCCAAATAAGACGTATGGGGTGAGTGGGAGGAGGTATAACGATGGCCTGCCCGGTTCGGTGGGGGACGCGGGCATTGAAATACCCCCTTCCCCCGTCGCTAAAGCTACGGGGGACAAGCTGAAAGGCCTGTCGGCCAAGCGTCCCTCTACAGGGACGCGACGGATGTGGGCAGATATGGCGGTAACCCGGCCGGTTATCAATGGCCGGCCTACCGAGCGACGCCCTTTGGAAAGGGGCTTGATGCCATGTCTTCACAGCCTTTGACAGATTCGCGACCGGAGCGTATAAGGAAAGCGGCGATACTCGCCGCACTCCACAGGAACGGATGGTGTGATGCGGAAACGGATGCGAAAGTTGGCGCCGTGGCTCGTGCTTCTCGCGGTAGTTGGCGGGGGGTGG
>JAKIYB010000290.1 GCA_022708765.1 Armatimonadota bacterium
CGCGTGCAGGGCTCCGAGCCCGCCGGCCCGGGCACGACCATCGTGCGCGCACAGGTCCCGCAGGCGGAGATGTTCCAGTATTCGAATGAGCTCCGCGCGCTGACGCAGGGCCGCGGCAGCTTCACCATGAGCCTGTCGCATTATGAAGAAGTTCCGCCACACGTCGCCGAGGATGTCATTGCCGAGGCGAAGAAGCGGCGTGAAGAGGAGCAGCGCTAACGCGGCGCGGCTGGAGTGAGGAGAGCTACCCATGATTTCGTTACGGACCCGTTTGAACGTGGCAGATAATTCCGGCGCCCGCGTGGTGGAGTGCATTCGCGTGCTGAAAGGCTCGGTGGGCACCCCGGCGCAGATCGGCGACATCATCGTCGTGGCGGTGAAGCAGGTGACGCCGGGCGGCGGCGTGAAGAAGGGCGAAGTGGCCAAAGCCGTGGTGGTGCGCACGCGCCGCCCGTTGCGCCGGCCAGACGGCTCCTATATCCGCTTCGACGACAACGCCGCGGTGCTTATCAACGAGGCGAAGAACCCGCGCGGCACGCGCATCTTCGGCCCCGTCGCCCGCGAGCTGCGCGACCGGGATTTCATGAAGATCGTCAGCCTGGCGCCCGAGGTGCTGTAAGGCCGGAAGCGGCCTCAGCGGCTCCAGAATGGACGCCGCGCTGATAACGGTGAGGGAAACAAGGGGAAAACCCTTGACACCGCGGAGGAATTTCCGTAAAATTCACCCTCGCGTGTCCCGGTAGGCCGGGACAGACTGGTGTAGAGCATGAAGATCGTCAAAGGTGATATTGTTTATCTGCGCTCGGGGCGAGACCGGGCGGGTTTAAGCCGGCTGCGCAAGGCGACCGGCCTGGAGAAGCGCGAACAGGCTGAGCAGTTCCGCACCCAGGTCGAGACCATGCCGATGACCGAGCAGATCGAACGCGCCAATACCGTGGAAGGCGTGCGCGGCCGGGTGCTGCGCGTGCTGCCGCGCGAGGGCAAGGTGGTCGTCGAAGGCCTCAACAAGGTGACGAAGCACCAGAAACCGCGCGCCACCGGCGGCGCGGGCATGGTGCAACAGGGCGGGCGCATCGAGATGGAAGCGCCGATTCCCGTCTCCCGCGTGATGCTCGTTTGTCCGCACCCTAACTGCAACAAACCGACGCGTGTGGGCATGCGCGAAGTTATCGAAACTCGCACGACACTTAGCGGGCCAAAGCAGGTGAAGCGGCGCATCCGCGTCTGCAAGCAGTGCGGCGCCGATATTGACCGGCCTACCGACGTGGCGCAGGCCTAACGAACCACAAGGGCTCACCGCCGGACGGCCCAACGAGGCGCGAACGGGATGGTGAGGTGAAATAAGGAGTCTATCGTGGCAAAAGATGATGCGAAAAAGGGCGGCGCCCCGAAGGGCGGCAAGGCCCCGGCCGGCAAACCCGGCGCGCCCGGCAAAGGGAAAGCGGCGGCGGGCGGCTCGGTCGCCTTCACCGGCGAAGTCGAGAAAGGGCCTGAGCCCCGCCTGCGCGTGCGCTACCGGGACGAAGTGGCGGCGGCGATGCGCGAGCAGTTCGGCTACGCCAACGTGATGCAGATCCCGCGGGTGGTCAAAGTGATCATCAACATGGGGGTCGGCGAGGCGCTCCAGGACAGCAAGACGCTGGACAACGCGGTGCGCGAGATGGCACTCGTCAGCGGGCAGAAACCGCTGGTCACCCGGGCGAAGAAGTCCATCGCGGCGTTCAAACTGCGCGAAGGGAATCCCATTGGCTGCAAGGTGACGCTGCGCGGGGTGCGCATGTGGGAGTTCATGGATCGGCTGTTCTCCGTCGCTTTGCCGCGCATCCGCGACTTCCAGGGCCTGCCGGCGAAGTCCTTTGACGGCCGCGGTAACTACACCCTGGGCATCAAAGACCAGACGATCTTCCCGGAGATCAGCATTGACAGTATTGACCGCGTGCGCGGCATGGATATCACCATTGTCACCACCGCGGAGACCGATGAAGAAGCGCGAACGCTGCTGACCCTGCTGGGGCTGCCGCTGCGCAAGAGTTAATCGGGCAGGCGCCCGTCGAGGAGAAACGGCCGTGGCCAAAAAAGGCAAACTGGAAACGTGGAAATCGAAACCGAAATTCGCCGTGCGCGCCTACAACCGGTGCCACGTCTGCGGGCGACCGCGCGCGTATTTCCGCAAGTTCGGCATGTGCCGGATTTGTCTGCGTACCTTCGCGCATCGCGGCCTGTTGCCGGGCGTGACGAAGTCGAGTTGGTAGGAGGATCGCGATGCCGTTGACTGACCCCATCGCCGATATGTTGACCCGCATCCGCAACGCGGTTGCCGCCGATCACGACACCGTGGATATTCCGGCGTCGCGCATCAAGGGCGAGATCGCCCGCGTGCTGAAGGATGAAGGGTATATTCAGAAGTATGAGATCACCGACGCGGGAACGCCCGGCGCGCTGCTGAAAATCACGCTGCGCTATGGGCCGCGCCGCAAGCCGATCATCAGCGGGCTGCGCCGTGCCAGCAAGCCGGGCCGCCGCCTGTATGTCGGCTGGCAGGACATTCCCCGTGTTCAGGGCGGGCTGGGCGTGGCCATTCTCACCACCTCCCGCGGGTTGATCACCGACCGGCAGGCGCGCGCCGAAAAGATCGGCGGCGAAGTCCTCGCGCTGGTCTGGTAACGCGTGGCGGGCGCGCGGCGCCCGCAAGTCAGGGAGTGTAGCATGTCGCGGATTGGACGCAAGCCCATCCCGGTGCCGTCCGGGGTGAACGTGGCGATAAACGATGGCACCATCACCGTACAGGGGCCGAAAGGCACGCTGAAACGGGCGATTCCCGCGCCGATAACCGTGCGCCAGGAATCGGATACGCTCTATGTGGAGCGCCCGGACGACGTGAAGGCGCACAAGGCGCTGCACGGGCTCACCCGCAGCCTGGTGGCCAATATGGTTGACGGGGTGGCGACGGGGTTTACCCGGCAGATGTCACTGCACGGCATCGGTTATCGCGCGCAGTTGCAAGGAGACCGCGTGGTGTTGAACCTGGGGTTCTCCCACGACGTCATTGTCATCCCGCCGCCGGGCGTCAGCATCGCGGTGGAGACGGTGTCGCCGAACGTGGATAACCAGCACTGCACCGCGCGCCTGACGGTCTCCGGCATCAGCAAGGAGATGGTCGGCCAGGTGGCGGCGAAGATCCGCGCGCTGAAAAAGCCGGAACCGTATAAGGGCAAAGGCATCCGCTTCGCGGGCGAAGTCGTGCGGCGCAAGGCGGGCAAGGCCGCCAAGGCGGGCAAGGGCAAGAAGTAACGCGGACGGGGCCGTGAAGGTCTCGGCAGTGAGGTGAGAGCGGGATGAAACTGAACAAAGAAGCCGCGCGCGAGCGACGACATCGCCGGGTCCGCGCGAAGATCAGCGGGACGCCGGAGCGACCGCGGCTGGTGGTGCATCGCAGCGGACGGCATATCTACGCGCAGGTGATTGACGACGTGGCCGGCCACACGCTGGCCGCCGCCTCGACGAACGAGCCCGTGTTTCGCGACCAGCAAGGCGAGGCGCTGAAAAGCTGGAACATCAGCGGCGCGAAGATCGTCGGATCGCTGGTGGCGGAGCGCGCGAAGGCGAAAGGCGTCACGCTGGTGGTATTTGACCGGGGCGGCTACCCGTATCACGGTCGCGTGAAGGCGCTCGCCGATGGCGCGCGCGAAGGCGGCCTGGAGTTTTAGGCGGCGAACCCTGGAGACGGAGAAGACGCATGGCGAAGATTGATCTATCAGCGCTGCAGCTCGAGGAGAAGGTCGTTTCTCTCAATCGCGTGCAGAAAGTCCATAAGGGCGGGCGGACGCTCCGCTGGAGCGCGCTGGTCGCGGTAGGCGACGGACAGGGCTACGTGGGCGTCGGCCTCGGCAAAGCGTCCGAGGTGCCGGATGCCATCCGCAAAGGCGCGGAAGCGGCGCGCAAGTCCCTCTTTAAGATCGCGATGGTGGACGGCACCATCCCGCACCCGGTGCAGGAGCGCCTCGGCGCCGCGCTGGTGCTGTTGAAGCCGGCCGCCCCCGGTACCGGCGTGATCGCCGGTGGCGCGGTGCGCGCGATCCTGGAAGTGGCGGGAGTGAAGGACATCCTTACCAAGTCGCTGGGGTCAGATAACGCGGTGAACATCGCCTGGGCGACGGTGCGTTGCCTGAAGGCGCTGCGCACGGTTGAAGACGTGGCGGCGATCCGCGGCAAGAGCGTGGAGGAGATCCTCGGACGGCCGATGCGGAGAGGAGAAGTGGCATGAGTGGCAAGCTGGCAATCACGCTGCGCAAAAGCCTGATTACCTTCCCCGAAGATCAGCGCCGCACGGTACGGGCGCTGGGGCTGCGCAAGCTCAATCAGACGGTGGTCCTGCCGGACAATCCTTCTACCCGCGGCGCGGCCTTCAAGGTTCGCCATCTGGTGGAAGTGCGTGAAGCGCCCGAAGAATAAGGCGCGGTGACTGGAGTAACACGACCATGATGCGGTTGGAATCATTAGCGGCGCCGGACGGCGCGCATAAAGGCAAAAAGCGGGTCGGACGCGGCACCGGATCGGGCCATGGCAAAACCTCGACTCGCGGGCATAAAGGCCAGTGGGCGCGCGGTTCCGTGCGTCCGGGCTTCGAAGGCGGACAGACGCCCCTCCAGCGCCGGCTGCGCAAAATGAAGGGGATCAGCAAGACGGCGATGAACATCGGCATCTTCCGCAAGGAATATGCGATCATCAACGTCGGGCAACTGGACCGCTTCGCGGCCAATACCGTCATTACCCCCGAGCTCCTGGTGCAGACGGGCATCGTGCGTGAACTGCGCGATGGCCTGCGCGTGCTGGGCGGCGGCGAGCTCACCAAGCCGCTGACCGTCTCCGCGCATCATTTCAGCGCCAGTGCCGCCGAAAAGATCGCCGCGGCGGGCGGGCGCACGGAGGTCTTATAGTGCCACCACATGAGGCAACATGGCGAGAGTCATTGGTGCGGCTGGGACGGGCCGTTCAGGTGCCCGATCTCAAGAAGCGTCTGATCTTCATCGGATTCATGTTCGCGCTCTTCGTGGCGGGGCTGCATATCCCCGCCCCGTTCGTGGACCCGAAGAAGATTGAAGAGCTGGCGAATACCGGGGTGTTCGGTCTGTTCGACATCCTGTCCGGCGGCGCGTTCCGGCGTCTTTCTATCCTGGCGCTCGGAATCGTGCCCTACATCAATGCCTCCATTATCATGCAGTTGCTCGGTATTGCCATTCCTTCCATTCAACGGTTGCAGAAAGAAGGCGAGAGTGGTCGCCGCGTCATCTCCTCCTATACGCGCTGGGGCACGGTAATCCTCGCGCTGCTGCAGGCGGGGGGCCTGGGCTACTATCTCTACACGATTGGCGCGGTGACGGCGCCGCTCGGTATTCTCGGCGTGGTGCCGCTGGTGATCGTGATGACGGCGGGCACCGCCTTCCTGATGTGGATGGGCGAGCAGCTCACCGACAAGGGCATCGGCAATGGCATTTCGCTCATCATTTTCGCGGGCATCATGATCAGCCTGCCGACGACAATCCTGCAGATTTTCACCGTCGCGCGGGCACAGTCCAGCGTGGCGATGGCCACGGTGAGCATGGCGGTGATCGCGTTGATCTTCCTGGCCATCGTCGTGTTCATCACCTACGTGCACCAGGCGACGCGGCAGATCCCGATCCAGCACGCGAAGCGACAGGTCGGCGGGCGCACCTTCAGCGCGGCGAACACTTATCTGCCGTTGAAAATCGCCACCGCCGGCGTGATTCCCATCATCTTCGCCATTTCGGTGGTGATGCTGCCGGCGACCATCGCGCAGATGGTGGCGCGGTCGCAGGAACACACGCTGAATATCGCCAACCCGTCGTCGTGGCTCGATTACCTGATGTGGCTGTCGCCCGGCTATCACTGGATTGGCGCGGTTGTCTACTTCCTGCTCGTGGTGTTCTTCACCTATTTCTACACGGCGGTCATTTACAACGTGCAGGATATTTCGGACAATCTGAAGAACCATGGCAGCTTCGTGCCGGGGCTGCGTCCTGGCAAGCAGACCGAGCAGTATATTGACCAGGTGCTCACGCGCATTACCTTCGCGGGCGCCATCTTCCTGGGCGTGGTCGCGCTGCTGCCGTATATCATCCCGGT
>JAKIYB010000291.1:0-4022 GCA_022708765.1 Armatimonadota bacterium
TGTCGGGATCGTCCTCCAGCAGCAGCATGAAATTGCTCACCCCGCAGCAGGAGCAAGCCTCGGCGAAGGGCATATCTACCCAGCCCAGCACCGCCGCTTCCTCCCCCACCCCGCGCGCCATCGCCGCCACCGCGCGCACGCGGTCGCCCATGCGCCCCTCGGTGGCCTCGGGATACCCGAGGCCCGCGATATCAGTAGTGGACGCCACCAGGGGTCGCGCCAGATGCGGCGGCGTCGCCTCGGGGAACTCGATCTCGCCCCCCAGGTCGGCGGAGAGGCGGAAGGCATCCGAGCAGGCAGTGATGGCATCCACCCCGTAGCGCGCGAAGACCGCCATCTGCGCCTCCGCCAGCGCGAGCCCGTCGGAAGCGAATTCGCGGTAGGTCAACCCCGCCCGCCCCGCCGCAAAGAACATCAGCAGCGGGAAGACCGGGGGATGATCGGTCGGTTGGCCGTTGAGGGTGGCGAGGAAACGCTGGCGTGAATTCATAATATATACTCCTGTTGTTGGCTGTGTATGACCGAATTGGTTTTGCGGGTTGCATTGCGCGCTCTCGCGCGCGCCCTCATCCCCAACCCTTCTCCCAATCCTGGGAGAAGGGAGTGCAAGGTTCACTAAACTCACAAAATGGGGACAGTCCCGGTGAAAGCCCTGAGCATCATCTGGTTACGACGTTCAGGGGGACAGTCCCCATTTTAGCGCCACACAGCGGAGCGGAGTGGCGCTTTGTCAGCTCTCGCACTTCCAACGACCGGGTGCTTACTCCGCGATCATCGTCATTCGGCGCATTTCGGCGAAGCGAACGAGGACTTCGCCGTGTTCGAGGCGAGCGAGGCGGTTGAGGCTGAAATCTTCCACGGTGTAGGAGGCCATGACCGAACCGTAGACGACGGCCTTGCGCATGTTTTCCTCGGAGACGTCATCGGTGAAGGCGAGGTAGCCGACCACGCCGCCGGCGAAAGTGTCGCCCGCGCCGGTGGGATCGCGCACGTCCTCCAGCGGGAAGGAGGGAGCGACGAAGTAATCATCGGGCGTGAAGAGCAGCGCGCCGTGCTCGCCTTTCTTGATGATAACCATCTTCGGCCCCATGGCAAGCAGTTGGCGGCCCGCCGTCACCAGGCTGGCGGTGTCGCAGAGTTGGCGGGCTTCGGCATCGTTAATTGTGATGGCGTCCACGCGCTTGAAGACATCCAGCACGCGGTTGCGTTTGCCGCTGATCCAGAAGTTCATGGTGTCGGCGATGGTGAATTTCGGGCTCTCGATCTGATCGAGTACGGCAAGCTGCAGGTCGGGATCAATATTCGCCAGGAAGACATAGGGCGTGCGCCGGTACTCGGCCGGGATAGTCGGGCAGAAGGTCTCAAAGACGTTCAGATGGGTGGCCACGGTGTGAGCCTGGTTCATGTCGTATTCGTAGTAGCCGCTCCAGCGGAATGTCTCGCCGGTGCTGGTTCGCAGGCCGGCGATGTCAATCTCCCGCTCCTGAAAGAGGCGAAGGTGCTCGCGCGGGAAATCCTCGCCGACCACGCCGACCATGCGCACGTTGGTGAAGAAAGATGACGCCACCGACGAGTAGCTGGCGGCGCCCCCCAGCACATCGCGCACCGCCCCGAACGGCGTCTCGATGGTATCCAGCGCGACGGAACCGACAATGAGCACGGGCTTGCGCGGAGCATGCATACGAATCACCTGACCTCTCCCCCCTCAACGTTGCGACCAGTTTGTTCCTTCGCCGATGCCGGGGGAGTTCCTGCCGGACCGCGCCGCTGTCGCGCCTTTCGCATGGATATTCGCGGCGGGGCGGGCTCCTTGTGAAAACAGAACGCCGCCCGCGGCCGGTGCAGGGCCACGGGCGGCAGCAGGCCCTGGTCGCTGAGGGAGGAGTGCGACCGCAGGGCGACCCCCTGGTGGTCAGGCAGAGGGCGAGTGCGGATTCACCTTCGCGGCACGAATCCACTTTCACACTCTACCGACGATACATGAAGACCGCGTGTCCGTATGTTACGGCAACGTAACGTTATGTTACCAACATGTTTCCAACTTGTCTACCCACCTGTTTTCCGGCGCTTCGCCGCCGTCTCGCCCATCTGGATACACCCGGTCTGTTACATGCCGGTAACACGAATGAAGCCATCGCAATTTGCAAATCCACACGGTTATCCACAGGACAACCGCCCGTGCATCTGGTATGATAAGGGCTACCTTCTCCCCACTGGTGGCTGAACGATGACAAGCGGCAATCCCGTACTGGATAAGATTCCCCCGCAGAGCCTTGAAGCTGAACAGGCGGCGTTGGGCGCGATGATGCTGGAGCAGGAAGCGATCTCACGCGCGGTAGAGTTGCTGCGCGAGGAGGACTTCTACCGCGAGGCGCACCGCACCATCTTTCGCGGCATCCTCGAACTGTTCGGGCGCAACGAGCCGGTAGACCTGATCACGCTGGGCGAGTGGCTGCGCGCCCGCAACGAACTGGAGACGGTGGGCGGCACGCTGTACCTCACCACCATCATGTCGCAGGTGCCTACCGCGGCGGGCATCGGGCATTACGCCACCATCATTCGCGCGCGGTCGCTGCAGCGCCAGCTCATCCGCGCCGCCGACGAGATCATGACGTCCGCGTACCAGAGCGACAAGGACGTGGACGAACTGGTGGATGCCAGCGAGCAGAAGATCTTCGCCATCGCGGAGCGCAGCGTCACCAGCGGCTTCGTGCGTCTGCAGGACCTGGTGCGGCAGCAGTTCTTCCAGATCGAGGACTCGCGTGAAAGCGGCACGCTGGCTGCCGGCGTCGGCACCGGCTTCGGCGAATTGGACGGCATCACCGCCGGCCTGCACCCCACCGACCTTATCATCCTCGCCGCGCGCCCGAGTATGGGCAAGACCGCGATGGCGCTGAATATCGCGCGCAACGTGGCGCTGGACGAAAAACTGCCGGTGGCCATCTTCAGCATCGAGATGGCGAAGGAACAGCTTGCGCTGCGTCTGCTCTGTTCGGAGGCGCGGGTCAGCCAGGACACCGTGCGCCACTCGATGGTCTCCGACGACGACCTGACGCGACTGGGACGAGCGGTCGAGCGTATCTGGGACTGCCCGATCTTCATTGACGACACTCCCTCCATCACCGTGCTGGAAATGCGCGGTAAAGCCCGCCGCCTGAAGGCTCAGCACGGCCTGGGGCTCATCGTGGTGGACTACCTGCAGCTCATGCACTCCAACGGCACGGCGGAGAACCGCGTGCAGGAGATCGCGCAGATTGCCCGCGGCTTGAAGGCGCTGGCGCGCGAGTTGAAGGTGCCGGTGGTGGCGTTGTCGCAGCTCTCGCGCATGGTGGAATCGCGCCAGCCGCGCATTCCGCAACTCTCCGACCTGCGCGAGTCCGGCGCCATTGAGCAGGACGCCGACCTGGTGATGTTCCTCTACCGTCCCGGCTACTATGGCGATGAGGAAATTATCCGTGCCTGCGTGGATAATCCAAGCGAACGCAAAGACCTGGAGAATGACGCCGCACGACGCGAAGCGACTCTCGAGACCATGCGCAACACCACCTTCCTCATTGTCGCGAAACAGCGCAACGGCCCTACCGGCAACGTGCGCCTGCGTTGGGTGAAGGAGCACGGGATTTTTGAGGATATCGAGCACCAGTAATGGCGAGTGGATGGCGGGCGGGTGTGCAACCCGTGAAAACGCGGTAGAATATACCGGATACCATTTCAAGCATCCGCACCCCGGCTTACCCCGGCGGGGAGGTTATCATGCGATGTCCGTCATGCGGCGCGGAACAGCCGGATACCGAACTGGTCTGCATGGAGTGCAATAACTACCTGAACCTTTCGGAAGAAGAGCTGGACCGCGTCGAGCAGTATCGCTTGAGCACGCACACCGAGCTGTTGTGCGTGATGTTCTGCGACATCAGCGGCTTCACCACGATTGCCAACGCGAGCCTCAGCGAATCACAGCGCATCCTGGCGCTGCACAGCGTGATCGTGCAGACCGAAGTCGAACGTAATAAAGGCGGGGAGAT
>JAKIYB010000291.1:4032-6142 GCA_022708765.1 Armatimonadota bacterium
CCGCCGGCGACGGCATTCTCGCCGTCTTCGCCAATCCCGCCACCGCCACCGAGTGCGCGCTGCGCATCCACGAGGCGACGTATCGCTATTACGAGCGCAGCCTGGACGACCACGCGCTGGTTGCGGCGCTGCACGCGCGCGGGGTGAAGCGCATGCCCACCGAGCACGACGTGCCGCACCACGTGCATGTGGGGATGCATCTGGGCATCGTCACTCGCGGCGGGCGAACGTCGCGCGACGTCTTCGGGCACAACGTGAATATCGCCTGCCGACTGTGCGACCTGGGGAGCAAGGGGCAGACCTACATGTCCACCCCGGTGTATGACAACGCGCGATTGATCATCGGCGACCAGGCGGACCTGCGCTGGCTGGCGTGGGAAGAACTGCCCATCCGCGGCATCACGACGCCGATGACGGTAGTGGGAGTGGCGCAGCACCCCTACTACGAGATACTCCCCCCGCGCGGCATCAACGCGGCGAAAAGAAGGGGGGGACTGAAAGTGCCGCTGGCGATGGCAGCCGCGGGGCTGGCGACCGCGGTGCTCATCGGCGGCGCGGTGGGGATGGTGATGATGAAGCGCAGTCCATCCACCTCACCGGTGACGGTGGCCACGCCCATCGTCGCGCGCATCGGCGAGGAGCCGCTGCCGCCGCTGGTGGCGACGGTGGCCGAACCGGTGGACGAGGAGCCGACGGAATCCGAACCGACGGATACGCCCACGCCGGGCTCCGAGGAGACTCCGCCGGCGACCGAACCAGCGGAGCCGGGGACAGAGACCCCCGCGCCGGGATCGGAGACGGACCCGAACGCGACGGCGACCGCCACCAACACCGCCATCACACCACCGGCCACCGCCACCCCGCCGGAGCCCGCGAATCCACCGGCGGAGGAGCCGAAGGGACCGGCGATGGACCCGGAACTCAAGGCCTACTTCCCTCACTTGCTCAAGCCCGGACAACCCATCAAGCTGGGCGACGGGAAGATCACGGTGCCGGGCACGCTGACGTTCATACGCGCGAAGGGCGCGCTGCTCATCGCGGTGGGGGTGGAGGAGCCGACGACGGCGGAGTCGCGGCTGGCGCTGGCCTTCGACGGCAACCGGGATAACCGGCTGCAGTCGGAAGCGGTCAGCCCCTACCTCGACCTGATGCTCAGCGCCGCCGGCCCGGGCGCAGAGACGCCACCGGCGCTATTGGCGCTGAAGGACGGCGGCGCCGGCGACCCGCTGACGGCAAAAGGCACCGCCAGCCGTGTCACCACACAGGGCGCGCGCACGGTGTGGATGTTCCGCGTGCCATTCAAGGAGCTGGGGGTGACCACCGGCATGCGCGTCAATTTCCGCATTGACTACGCCGCGGACAAAGACGCGACCGTGCTGCACCACCCGCCGGGAGCGGATGGAAAGGTGCTGCGGGAACTGGCGATACCGTAAGGGAATTGATATGTGCACATTGACCATTGTGCATTGTCAATTTATTGAAATACCCTTTATGAGATAGCAGTGAGTCTAAAGCCGGCGCGAGCCGCGCCCGGGATTTATAGAATGATTCCCTTTGCGCGGCTCGCGCCGGCTTCCAGACTTGCTGCTATAGCTTCCGACTGCTACTTCACTCGCCACACGGCGGTTTCTCCCCGTGCCATCTCCACCTTGAATGCATCCACCGTTTCCGCGACTACCTCACCGCTGTAGGCGTCATATACCGTTACCGTGTTCGGCAGGCGGATTTGGCGAAGGCCGGGGCTGGCGGCGTGGAGGGCGAGGAGGTTGCCGGCGGCCATCACCTGGTCGCCGGTATCGGTGTAGAGGTGCGCGCCGGCCCGGGTGGCGAGGTGGCGCAGGAGTTCGGCGGGCAGGCAAGGAGCGGCGCTCCAGATGCTGAGCCAGCCGTCCATGTCTTTGGACAGCAGCGCGGGCTGGCCGCGATAGGCTTCCCAGCCGTGGATTTGCGCGTCGGCGTCGTCTCCGTGCAGGAGGGGAGCGATCTCGCGGTCGGTGCCGTAGCGCAGGCGCATGCCGGTGAGGTAACTGTCCACCATCAGCGGGCCGGCGCGCTCCTCCAGTTTCACGCGGATGCCGGTGATGGCCGCCTGGCCATCGGGGTCGAAGCC
>JAKIYB010000292.1 GCA_022708765.1 Armatimonadota bacterium
ACACACATGATATCTATGGCCAGGGGTTGAGTTTCCCCTTCCAGTTCCACCGGCAATTCGGCGGGGCGCGCATCTCGACGGTGACGTCGCGGGATCATGCACACATCCATGAGAGCATTCGGCAAATCCTTGGCACGCGCCGGGGGGAACGCTTTCTGCGCCCCGAGTTCGGCTGCCGTTTGCCCGAACTGCTCTTTGAACCCAACACCGACATCCTGCATGGCCTCATTCGCCATGAGGTGTGGGAGGCGCTGTCGCGCTGGGAGCCGCGCATCGCCATCGACCGGATTGACGTGGCCACGGATGCGGCCTGGGTGCAGGTGCAACTCACCTATCACCTGGTGGCGACGGCCACCGATGGCGTGGTGACGATGACTTTTGCGCGAGGTGCGGCATGACGGCAACGCGGGGACGACTGCCCTATCTTAATAAGGATTACACGGCGCTGCGAGAAGAACTGCTGGCGCGCATTCCGCAGTTGACCGACCGATGGACGGATTTCAACGCCTCCGACCTCGGCGTGGTGCTGCTGGAACTCTTTGCCGGCGTCGCCGACATGCTGGCGTATTACCTCGACACGCAGGCGGCGGAATGCTATCTGCCTACCGCGCGGCAACGGCAGCATGTCATCGATCTCTGCGCGCTCATCAACTACCGGCTGCATGGGCCATTGGCTGCCACCACCCGCGTGCGCTTCACCCTCGCCGAACCGGCAACCGCATTGATTACCATTCCGGCGCGGACAGTATGTCGCGCGCAGGGCGAGGATGGACCGATTCCCTTTGAAACGCTGAGTGCCTGCACCATCTTCCCCGGCCTCCAGGAGGGTGAGGTTGATGCCTGGCAGGGAGAGCGCTCTACATTATTATATACCGGCACCGGTCTGCCCGCCCAACGGCTACCGCTGACGCATGACGGCATTGCTCACGGCAGCGTGGAGATCACCAGCGGCGGGCTGGCGTGGACGGCGGTCGAGCATTTCGTGGATAGCAGTCCGACGGATCGTCACTTCCGCGTGGAGACCGATGGTCTCGGCGGCACGGCGGTGGTCTTCGGCGACGGGCGCACGGGCGTCAACCCCACAACGGGGCAATCACTCACCATCAGCTACCTCGTGACCCTGGGGCCGGGCGGAAATCTCGCGCCGCATCGCATCACGGAGCTCCCATCGCCACCGCTGGTCAACGGCGTGCCAGTGTCGGTGCAGGTCGATAATCCGATCCCGGCCACCGGTGGCGCCGACGAGGAAACGATGGCGCATGCGCGCCAGTGGGCGCCGGTGGTGTTGCGCTCCACCTGGAAAGCGGTCACGCGCGCCGATTACCTGGCGCTGTGCATGAGCTTCCCCGGCGTGGCGAAAGCGCGCATCGTCGATTTGAATACCGATGCGTCGATGCGCGTCTATGCGGTGCGCGTCTGCATCGCTCCGGCAGGCGGTGGCCTGCCGTCTCCAGCGTTGAAAGCCGAGTTGTATGCCTTCCTGGAAACATGCCGGTTGGTGACGGTGGAAGTCACGATTGAGGACCCGGTGTATCGGCCCATCCCGGTCACGGCGACGCTCTACTGCACGCCGGATCAATCCCCGGATACGGTGCGCCTGCGCGCACAGCAGGTATTGACGGAGGCCTTTGCGTTTGATCGCCAGGAATTCGGCCAGGCGGTGTATCAGTCCGATCTCATCGTCTTGCTTGATGGCGTGCCGGGGGTGAGTCACGTCACGCTGCATGCGCCGGGGGCGGATGTCCTCTTGCTGCCGCATGAGATTGCCACGCTGGGAGCCGTGTCGCTGCATGTAGTGGGGGTGGCGTAATGCTGACCTTCGCTGACCGCTTGCGGGCCTTGCTGCCCGACCTGTATCCGCTGTGTGATGACACCGGCGACCTGGCGATTCTGCTCCAGGTGGTCGGGCCAACCTTTGATGCCCTGCATGCCGCCATCACCGCGTTGCCGCCACTCGCCGGGGTAGATACCTGCCCCACGGACTTCCTCCCGCATCTGGCGGCCTTGGTGGGCGTCGTGTATGACCCGCTGGGCGATCCGTTATTGCAACGACGCACGATACGCGAAGCCGTGGAACGGTATCGACGGCATGGCACACTGGTCGCCCTGCGCCGTGCATTGGAAGAGGCCGGATGGCAGGGCGAGATTATCGAGACCTACCGGCAGGTGCTGCGGCTCAATCGACGCGGGCGACTCAACCGGCAACGCCTGCCCGGACCGCATTATAACCATGGCGTGTTTCTGGTGGAATGCGCCACGTTGTTGAATGGCCTGCAGGCGATCATCGAGGACCATCAGCCTGCCGGTACCCGTTGTTGGCTCCGTCACGGACAGCAGATGGTTTCGACCGGGAGTTACGTGCCGTATGGCGTCTCTGCATTGCGGGTGTGCCAGGGAACGACGAGTCGGTACTGGCGGCGCTTCACTGTGCAGGCCAGTGCGCTGAACGGCGCTGATCCGCTGGTCTGGCCGCGTGCTGATCACAGTCAGATCACGGTCATATAAAGGAGACGAGATGAGCGATGGTGTGATAACCCGAAGCGGGCGGGTGCTCCTTGCCCGATGGTTACATGGCGATGCGTTGCCGGGGTTGACCCACTGCGCGCTCGGAGACGGCGATGCCAGCTTTACCGATCCTGCGCAGCCCCCGGTACCATCGAGTGAGCAAACCGGCCTGCGCCATGAGCGCGTGCGGAAGATGGCGGATCGGCATGCCTACCTGGTCGAAGACCCGGCGGGTGAAATCCTGGCGAACGGCGTCGCCTATCGGGAAGCGAGTGAGCCGACCCCGCTCCTCGGCGTCTTCTTTCGCTTCGAGGAGAGTGAAGCCAATGGCTTTCCCATCAAGGAATATGGCTTCTTCGGTGGGGGCGTAACGTATGCGGCGGGGGTGAGTGGGTCGGTGGCCATGGGCGGCATCTACCACGTGACGACGAATCCGACCGGACAGGTGCTCACCCCCGGCTATCTCTATGAGGTGTGGACGATCCCCGATCTGTATAAGACGAACGCCATGCAACTGCAGCTGGTGGGCGTCATCGGGCTGTAGGAGAAGGACAATGACGATCTCACGCGAGACTTTTGATCCGACGAAACGGTATAAACGCCTGCGCTTTCACGAGGACCGGGACCTGCTTGATTCCGAACTGAACGAGGCGCAGGAGATCGGACTCTATGAACGGCAACAACTCTTCGATGTCCTCTTCGCGCAGGGGGCGATCATCGACGGTCTGGCAACGACGGTCGATGGCGCGGTGGTCACCGTCGCCTCGGGACGCGTCTATGTCGATGGACACATGGAGACCGTGCCCGGCGCAACGCTGATCTTCGACCCTGAGAAGACCACCGGTGAGGATCGCATCTGGCTGGACGTGTTGCGTATGACCGTCGATGCGGTGCGCGATCCGGTGCTGGTCAATCCGCTCACCGGGGAACCGACGGCGGAACGGGAGCAGTGGGTGGTGTCCCTGCAGGCGCGGGATACCGCGCATGATCCGCTGCCCATGGGCGCACTCGGTCGTACCACCGTGGCTCTGCACACCTTTGACCGCACGACCGGCGTGGTCACGCCGATCACCGCCGGGGCGCTGGGCACCGATGACAAAGCACGCCTGAATGCCCACCTCGGTCACGGCGGCGTGGCGCAACATCCCGTGGCAACCTCGACCGAGGCGGGCTTTATGAGTCCCGCGGATAAGGTGGCGCTGGTCAACCATCTCGGCGTGGGCGGCAGTCAGCATCCGGTGGCGACGAGTGAGACGGCGGGATTTCTCTCCCCAGCGGACAAGACCAAGCTCGATGGCATCCAGGCAGGCGCAAAGGCCGGGGGACGGTTCGCCACGCTGGTGGTTGCCGCAGTCAATGCGAGCGCTGCCTCGAAAGCGGCCGCCGATTACATCTGCGATGGCGTGGATGACCAGACGGAACTCAATGCCGCACGCACCGCGCTGCAGGCGTTGGGCGGCGGGAAGCTGGTGCTGACGGAGGGGACGTTCACCCTGTCGAACACGCTGAAGCTCTGCTCCAACCTGCTCATCGAGGGCCAGGGGCAGGCCACGGTGCTGAAAGTCTCCGTGCCGCAAACCTTCAACTGGGGGATGCTCACCACCAGCGACAGCGTTGATCCCAATCCGAAGAACATCACCATCCGCGACCTGGCCTTCGACGGCAGTCGTCCCGCGCTGCCCCCAAACAGCAACGGCGCATCGGCCATTCACTTTGGCGGAATAGACGGCGGCCTCCTGGAGAACCTGGACGCCGCCCATTTTCAGTACGCCGGTACGGCGATCTATGTCGCGGGCTGCACCAACGTCATCGTGCGCAACTGCCGTTCGCATGATAACGATGGCTGCGGCATCATGCTGCACAGTGCCTGCCGCCATTGTGTAGTGGAGGGCAATGTCTTCTATCGCAACGGCATTCACGGCATCTCACTGGCTATTGCTTGTGATTGCGCCATCATGAACAACATGTGCTGGAACAATGGCCAGGCGGCGGATAACAGCTACGCCAATATCTACGTCGGCCATGATATTGCCTGGTGCAATCTCCAGGGGAACACCTGCCGCTATCACGACACGGCCGTCCGCCCGAAAGCGGGCATTGAGATCGTCAACGGAACGAACACCATCAAAAACCTGGTGACGAATAATGACCTGCTGAACGGCGGCGTCACCCCCTTCCTGAATAACGATCCGGAGACGGTGACCGCCGCCGGGAATCGTGTTGGCAGCTGTTGAGGAGACGAGTATGAGCATCTCACACGACACCTTTGATCCGAGTAAAGGGTACAAACGCCTCCGCTTCCATCAGCGGCGCGATCTCCTTGATTCCGAGTTGAATGAGCAGCAGGACATCGCGCTGCACGAGCGCCGGCAACTCTTCGATGTGCTCGTGCCGCAGGGGGCTATTGCGCAGGGATTGGCACCGACCGTGACCGGCGCGCAGGTGACACTGACCGCCGGGCAGGTCTACTGCGATGGGCATCTGCTCTCGGTGCCTGGAGCCGTACTGGAGTATGACCCGGGCAAAACTTCCGGGATCGACTACGTTTGGCTGGAGGTGCTGCGCCTGGCTATTGATGCCGACGAAGACCCGACGTTGGTCAATCCGATGACCGGGGAACCGGCGGCGGAACGTGAGCAATGGTTGGTGACCCTGAAGTCTGCCAACACCGGCGGCGATGCTCTGCCAGCGCACGGCCTCGGGCGCACCACCGTGGCGCTGTATGCGTTTGATCGCGGCACGGGCGCCATCACGCCTACTGTCGCCGCCATGCTCTCGGCGCAGGATAAAACGCGGCTGGATGCCCACCTCGGCGCAGGAGGCAATACGCATCCCCCGGCAACGTCAGCACTAGCCGGCTTTATGAGCGCGGGTGACAAGGCGGCACTCGATGGCCATCTCGGCGCAGGTGGAGCGGCACACGCGCTGGCCACCCCCGAGGCGGCGGGGTTCATGGGGGCGAGTGATCGGCAATTGCTCACCAATCTCGGCACGGCGTATACCGCAGGGTTGATTCAACGCCCCGATCTCCTCGACCTGACCTATTACGAGGTGTACTGGCGTCTGAACCAGAACCGCACGACGCCGGCGGCGTTCTTCGATTACAGCACGGATTGGACGCAGGACCCGAGTTGCTATACGGTCGGTCCCGACATCCTGCCGTATCACATGGCGCTGAAAGGCGCGCTGCAATGGCATATGCCGATCCCGAGCAGTGGCAGTGGTTGTGCGGCCTTTATTACGCGGGCGAAATACATGGGGACCGCCGACCACTACCTGATCAACTGTTACTTCGTGGATGATACGGTTCGCCTCTTCATCAGCGAAACCTGGGGGAATTGGAGTGCCTGGACGCAAGTGCAGGTCGGCGAAACCACGGTCTCGGACCCGTATATCAGTTCCGGCTATCACAACAATCGGTACTTCCGCGTGCCGGTGCAGCAGGGAAAAACGTACTTCTTCATGTTCATCCTCAACAATACGAACGATGGCTCGTGGGGCGTGTATCTCGATAACTATATCCTCAACGCGGACTACGGCTTCCAATTCGCCCCGCAGTGGCCGCTCTGGTAGCGACTGCGCCCCATACACCCCACGCCTTCGGCAGCCCCCCCGGGTGGCG
>JAKIYB010000293.1 GCA_022708765.1 Armatimonadota bacterium
CCGCCGGTATTCGTCACCGTGCCGGCGATGGCGCCGTCCTTCGCGGTACAGTTTGCGGTGTAGGCGATGCCGTCGAGCGTACCGCGGGTGAGGGTCAGCGTATAGGGGGTCTTCTCGCGAAAACCCATGATTGCCAATGCGGCGAGGGCGCGGTCATCCACCTCCGGGTTGGTCGCCATCGCGCGCCAGTGATATGGGCTGCCCTTGAGCTGCAAGTAGCTGACCTGGTACTCCGTGCCGGCATACAGTGTGAGGGTATCCGCCGGCGGCGCGGGGAAGCCGATCTGCCGTCCTTGCAGCCGCAGGCCGGGAGTCAGGATAACCAGTCCACCGACGTAGCTGCCCACGGGCAGGTCGGTGACGCCCCTCAACGTCGAGATCTTCACGGCATCCTTGCCGGGCAATATGAGCAGATCGTTCTTGCCGGTGCAGGAGGCGACCACCGGGTAGAGCGCGCTCTTGATATCCGGTTCAATGTCGCGCTTCAGGCGAATGGACAGGTCAATCCGTAGCGTGGCGAAATCCTTCTCTTTCGGATTGAACGCCGTCAGCCGCCCCCAGGCGTCTACATAGTCGGTGGGGCGCACGGCGTAGGTGGGTTTGGCGTCACCGCCGACCAGTTCCCAGTGGGCATCGAGGTAGCGTGAGGTCATGTCAATCTCTTCGACGCGCGCGTGATTGCTGAAGAAGGGGAAGTCGAGAATTGGCGCCACGAAGCCGTCATTCGCGCCGTTGCGCATGGGCAGGCTGTAGCGGACGGGCCCGCTGTGCCACCCGGTGTAAATCATCATGGAACCCAGCCAGTTCTGCCGGTCGCCACAACGCAGGCGCCAGTTGGCCGACACCGTGCGAACACCCGGCGAGAGCACGCGGCGGCCTTTGGCGTCCTTCGCCAGCAGCAGGAACTCGTGCTGCATCTCATGCTGGCCGTCCACCAGCGCGCGGAAGGTTTTCTCCTTCGGCGTCCAGCGCCCGGCGATGCCCAGGCCGTCATAGAGGAGCACTTCGGTGATGGGTTCGTCGCCACTGACGCCGATGCCCAGCCGGTAGTGATCGCGTCCTTCCTCCGGCTTGCCGATATCCTTGTTGATGATGCTCCAACCATCGAGGATGGGGCCTTCGGAGATAAAGTAGCGCACCGGACACTCGAAAAAGTGGGTGAAGCCGAAGCGGAAATACTCCATCGCCTTCGCCAGTGACGGCGCGGGCATGATCTGCTGGAAGCCGGCCGTCGCTGTCTTCACATCCGCCGGGCTGGTCACCTCGTGCGCGACGATGGGGATGGGATTGGAGTCGCTGAAGATCTGCCACTGGTAGGCGCCCAGTGAATCATCCGCCAGCTTGCCTTTCGTGTCATACGTGAAGACGGTAAATGCCTGGAAATGCTTCACCATCTTCGGGTGGAGCGCGCCTTTGCTGGCGCGATGGACTGAGGCGATATGCCCGAACCACCCCAGCGAGAGCATGCGAACCGCCTGCAGTCGCCGGCCATCCGCGGTGAGCCAGGAGGGATCGGGATAGCGCCGAGCGCCGATGACCAGGTAGCGACCGCCCTGAAAATCTTCCAGATCGAGACCGGGCAGGCAGGTGAAGGTGTCGTCGGTGTTCGCGTCGCAATCGCTGAGGAACTGGTCCCACTCCACCTTGGTGATGTCGGCCAGCGTCTCGGTGAAGCAGATGGCGGAATAGCCCGCCGCCTGCGCCGCCGCGCGGTATTCGGCCACCGTGCCGCTTCCACTGCTGTAGGCGGTGCGGGCGCCGATGAGCGCCTTGTAGTATTGCATCGGGCCGGGTACCGCTGGATCGGGCAGTTCGTCGTAATACGCGGTATCGCCGCGCCAGACGCGCTGCACCCGATGCGCCCAGGTGGGCGGCGGGGTTGCGGTAGCCCAGTTGATGACCGGATCGTAGGGCGGGCGCTGGGGCTGCGCGGGCAGCGCCACCCCACCCTGACCCAGGCCGTTTTTCGCGCTTACCGCGGCGAATGCGCGATAGGTACGATCGAGCAGTATGCCGAACTCACTCGGTCGGCCCGTCGCTTCGCCGTGCAACACGATGCCGTCAATCACACCGGTATTATTCTCGCCGAGGTTCGGCTCTTTCGAGAACGCGTGGGTGAGGGTGTAGTAGCTGTGGATGGCGCTCACCGCCAACCAGCCTTTGCCGGATTGCCGCACGGCGTATAGTGCCCGGTTATCGGTGAGGCGCTCGCCGACTTCGCTGTTGTTGATTGCCTGATGCGTGCCGGCGGTCTTCCTGCCCTGCGCCAGCACTGTCCACGCCTTGTCCGTCACCGCGAAGGGGGTACAGGAGTAGGCATGGTCCCAACGCATCACGTTGATGGGGTAGAGCACATTCTTCAATCCCTTCACCAGCGCGGAGCGCCCGATGATCTCGCCGGCTGCGTAGACGCCCTGCGTCGCGGCGTCGTCGCGGAGTTGCTGAGTGACATAGGCGGCGCCATAACGTTTCAGGAATCGGTTGTAGATTTCCGCGTATGCCTCGCCGAACTCACTCATCGCCGGCTGGAAGACTACCCCGCCGCCGGCGGCGATGTAGTCATGCACCAGCGCCAGGTTGTCGTCCAGCGGTGCCAGCCGCTCACCACCGACCTGGTACTGCTCGCCGGCATATGGCAGCCGGGTGAGAATGATCACGCCGAATTGCCGCAGGTAGTCGGCGGAGAGCCGATTCGCATACGACACCGCGGTCACGCGGTAGCCGGCATCGGTCAGCTCTTTCTCATAGGCTTTATCAAGCAGACCGTCATCGCTGAGCACGAGCAGGGAAATCGGCGCGGCGCAGGCCATACCGGCGGCGAGGATGCCGATGAGAAGCAGGGCGAGTTTCATGGGGATACCTCCACGCGAGCGTTACATGTTTTGACGTTCAGGTGATGTGATGGTTTCGCCAGAGCACGTGTTACATCCTGTCGGCGATTATCACGATGGGTTTGCCCATCGCCCGGGTGCAGATAAGGGTGGCCTGATTATCGCCGAAGCGTTTCAGCTTCAGGCGCAAGGCTTCCGGTGTCAGGGGAAAGCCGCGCTTTTTGATCGTCACATCGCCAATCTTCTGTGACGCCAATGCGGCATTCAAGCGTTTCAGGCTCCATGGTATGATTTCCCGCACCAGGTAACCTGTGACAAACGGCGATGCCACCGACGCATCGCCGGTGAGATACGCGATGTCAGGATCAATGCGCCGCAGGTTCAGTTCCACGACAAGGCGGCGCAGCAGCCCGGCGCGGATGATGGCTGAATCAGGTTCGTATATATAGGCGCCAATCTCGCCGAGGGCTTCGGAGGTGGGCCCGTCATCAGTCAAGTCTACCCCAACGGGCAAGAGGGTGGCGCGGCGGCCGGCGGTGCGAAAATCGCCCAGCCACAGCACGGCCTCCTTGCACTCGCCATGGAGCGAAACCACCTCGACTTCCGCATCGAAACCCTCGAAGTCCAATGCCGGCGAGACCTTCACCGCCACGTGAGGGCAGCAGCGCGTCAATTCCAGGCACCAGGAGAGTGGGGGCGCATAGGCGTCGGGCCGTCGCGCCGCTGACCGCGCCTCACGCCGGCTGGGGTCAACAAAGATGCCGCCCGCCGGCAGCAGTCGGCCGAAGTGGGTCAGCGCCAGCCCATCGGGGATGAATTGCACCACATCAGCCTGGATGAATTCCACTACCCCCTCTCCGCGGGGCAATCGAAGATTCCCTGGAGAGGTTGAGGGAGACAGGGAGTGAGGGGAGGCCTCCACATTCGCCCGTGCCATCGCCAGCGCCAGCGGATCGCTATCCACCGCGACCATGCGATGCGCAACGGCAGTCAGCGCCAGCAGGTCACCGCCGATACCGCAGCACAGGTCCAGCACCAACGGAAGGCCGGCAAAGCGCCGCGCGACGTGAGCGGCAACGGCCTCCGACGACGCCATCTCCAATCTGTCACGTGTGAACCACATCGTCTCGGCGTGACGGAACTTCGCTGCCGCCTTCCGCCGCAGCCGCGTCATCTCCAACGCCGCGGCCACCAGATCTGCGGGATACTCTCGCCGATAACGCTCCAGCAATGGGAGTTCTTCACTCGGTGGCTCTGCTGCGAGGCGGGCAAGCAGCGTCTCGCCGGCCTCGGTGCGAAGCGCGTGGTATTGTTCAAGTGTGATGGCCATACCTGTCTCGCCGCCAGATAACGCACCGCCCCGGCGCGAACCGGGGCGGTGCAGGGTGTCAGCGTTAGCGCCGATCAGATATCGGCGTCTTCAGTTGGCGGATGCGGCTCGTCGTCAAAGGCGAAGTCGTCGGTCATCTCGTCACCAAGGGCGCCGAAGTCTTCATCTTCATCCGTTTCCGCCTCCTCGCCTTCGATGCTGAAGGCCTGGGCGAGTTCCGCGGCGTCGGCTTCCGCATGGCGCATATCGAGATCGGACTCTTCCAGCAGGCGCTCGACGAAGTCTTGCTCGGCCCCGCCCATCTCCGTCTCTTCCAGGTGGATTTCGCCACCGGGCGAGAGCACCTTCATATCGCGATAGCGATCCATGCCGGTGCCGGCGGGGATGAGCCGTCCGATAATGACGTTCTCCTTCAGGCCCACCAGGTGGTCCACTTTGCCCTTGATGGCGGCTTCGGTGAGCACGCGGGTGGTCTTCTGGAACGACGCCGCCGAGAGGAAGGAATCCGTCGCCAGCGAGGCTTCGGTGATACCGAGCAATACCCAGTCGGCGGCAGCTTCACCCCCGCCCGCCTCGCGGATGCGACGGTTCTCATCCTCGAAATCGAAGCGGTCGGTCACCTGACCCGGCAGGAACTCCGTGTCGCCGGCTTCCGTCACCTTGCGGCGGCGAAGCATCTGGCGCACGATCACTTCGATGTGCTTGTCGTTGATATCCACGCCCTGGCTGCGGTAGACTTTCTGAATCTCCTGCACCAGGTACTCCTGCACTTCGCGCGGGCCGCGCATGCGCAGCAATTCCTGCGGGTCCAGCGGGCCTTCGGTGAGCGCCTGCCCCGCGCGAATCTGATCGCCAGGTTCGACGCGCAGCGCGCCACGGTAGGGCACCATGTAGCGGGTTTCCAACACCACCGCGCCTACGCCCGCCTGCCGCAGCTTCGCCACGATGGGCGGGGTCAGCTCCTTGCCGGCCTCTACCAGCACGTCGCCGCTGTTCGGATCGGTCACCGGCTGGCCCAGCAGCTTGCCGATGATAGCCTCTTCCGGCTGCAGCGGCTGCTCGGAGTGCACCACCACCATCTTCCCGCCGCCCGAGGTATCAATCTTGTCCACCGCCCCGTCCACGTCGGTAATAATAGCCTGGCCCTTCGGTTTGCGCGCTTCGAAGAGTTCGACGACGCGCAGTAGACCGGAGACCTGGTGCTCCATCACCTTCACCATCTTCTGGATCTGCTTCACACGCTCGCGTTCGGAGATTTCCGTACTGAGCTGCACCAACCCGCGGTTGACGTCGTCCAGGATGAGTTGGAGCGTGCGCACCCGCTGGTCCTTCACGTTGGCGACGCCCGCCAACTGCGCGCCGGCGACGCCGCCGGTATGGAAGGTGCGCATGGTGAGCTGTGTGCCCGGTTCGCCGATAGACTGCGCCGCGATGATCCCCACCGCTTCGCCGATCTCCACCGGACGACCCGTCGCCAGGTCGCGCCCGTAGCAGGTGGCGCAGACGCCCTGCCGCAGTTCACAGGTGAGCGGCGAACGGATGGGCACCTTACCGGTGGCCAGCCCGCCTATGCCGCGCAGACGGCGTTCCACCTCCTGCACCTGCGTGAGTTGCGCCGCGGTCGCCTTCTTCTCCGCCGGCACCAGCACTTTTCGGGTGAACGGATCTATGAGCGACTCGGCCAGCGCGGCGTGCGCACGGGCTTTGCGCGCGAGCTCGCGGAACTTATCCACCTCGCCGGCGATGCGGCGGATGGTCATTAACGGGGACTCCAGCTCACTGCGCGCGTGCACCGCGCCACAGTCCTCGCAGATCGCCACTTCAAAAACCTGCGTGCCACAGTGGGGGCAGAGTTGATTCGCAATCGCCTCTTCCAGTCGCAGCGCCCACGCGTTTTCCTCCTCCTCGGCGCTTGTGTCAGCCTCTACCTCACC